>CATJRT010000262.1 GCA_949742895.1 uncultured Eubacteriales bacterium
AGGTGATGGGCTGCGGCGTGGAGGTCAAGGACAAGCACGTCAAGGACCTGAACGCCTTCGACCTGGACAATCTTCGCTGGAACAAGATCGTCATCTGCACCGACGCCGACGTGGACGGCTTCCAGATCAGGACCCTGGTGCTCACCATGCTCTACCGGCTCACCCCCACCCTCATCCAGAAGGGGTACGTGTATATTGCCGAGTCCCCCCTGTACGAGATTACCTGCAAGGAAAAGACCTGGTTCGCCTACTCCGACCGGGAGCGCAATGAGATCGCCGCTTCCCTGGAGGGAAAAAAGTTCGAGGTGCAGCGCTCCAAGGGCTTAGGCGAGAACGAGCCGGACATGATGTGGCTGACCACCATGTCCCCGGATACCCGGCGGCTCATCAAGGTGATGCCGGAGGACGTGGAGCGCACGGCGCAGGTGTTCGATATGCTGCTGGGGGACGACCTGCAAGGGCGCAAGAACCACATTGCGGACAACGGATATAAGTACCTGGAGATGGCTGACATTTCGTGAGAAGCGACCCGGCAGCGCGCCCAATCGGAGCGTGGCAGCGCTGCGACCCTGTTCCCAAGCCGCAGGCGCGGCAGGATATAGAAACACATCCTGTGATAAGGAGGAACCCAAAATGAAAAAACTGCTGGCATCCCTTCTGGCCATGGTGATGGCCCTGACCCTGATGCTTCCGGCCTTTGCCGACGGCCCCGACGGCCCGCCCTCAGACGACGCTTACAGCGACCCGCCCTCCGGCTGGACGGCGGACAAGGAGCGGGAAGAACTGGCCAGGCGGCTGGGCCTCACCCTGACCGAGGACTATGAAATGGACGACGGTACCTGGGAGTGGATCGCCGCCCACGAGAAGGAGACAAAGGAATTCATCGCCGGCATCGACAGCTATATTCAGGAGAGGTACGTTTACTACCATCCTTCCATGAATTCTCTGGATGACTTTGCCGAAGGGACGGATATGACCCGGGACGGCGCGCTCTTCTATGTGCTGGAGGACTGGGTCTGGGAGCGGCAGGACGAGGAGAAATATGCCGCTTTCCGGGCGGAGCATCCCGACCTCATCGCCCAGTTCGAGGCCAACGCCTATGACTATTTCGCGGAGAACTATGACTACTGGGATTCCGCTGAGGAGTACATGGAGACCATGGAACTGGATGAGGCGCAGTTCGTGGCATTGATGGTGGAGGACCGGATCGACGGCTATTTGCTGGAGCAGGCTCACCAGGAATGGGTGGATGAGTTTGAGGCGTCTCACCCCGGTATGCTCGCCTGGTTTGAGGCCAACGCCTATGACTACTTTGCCCAGGAATATTATTACTGGGACTCTGTCGAGGAGTACAGGAAGATTTACAACTATACTGAAGAAGAATTCATCGCGGAAATGGTGGCGGAGCAGATTTATGTGCTGCTTTACAAAGAGGAACAGCAGGAACTGCTGAACCAGATGAAGACCGAGCTGGGCGGCGTGCCCGGACAGATTGGCGTGATGATCGACGGGCAGTACGTGAAGTTCCCCGACGCGGCCCCGGAGCTGACCAACGGCCGGACCATGGCCCCCCTGCGCGCCATCATGGAGGCCCTTGGCGCGGAGATCGCATACAATGGAAACGACGACATCCGCTGCACCGTGGGCGGCGTGGAGTACACCTTCTCCGTGGGCAGCAACGCCGTGAAGCTGCGCTATGTCGAATGGGACGGCGAGGGGGACGCGCCGGACATGGAGGGCCTCGTGATGGACTGCGCCCCCTACATCAAGGATGGCCGCGCCTACGTCCCCGTGCGCTTTTTCGCCGAGGCTTTTGGCTATACTGTGGAGTGGGACGGCGACTTCAAGACCGCCGTGCTCATCGATCGGGATAAGCTGGCGGAGGCCATCGACAAGGATTTCACCATACTCAACGGCCTGCTGGCCAAGCGCCAGCTTCCGGAGGCCTACAAGGCCAGCGCTAACTGCACCGGCACGCTCACCGTTTTCAACTCCATCGATGGGGACCAGAATTCCAGCATGACCGTCAGCCAGGAGCTGACCGTCTCCCCCGCCGGTATGTCCGGCACCGTGAAGTATGACCTGTCCGGGCTGCTGGAGCTGTTCCAGGCGGAGTACGGCGCGGAGCTGCTGGATGGGACGGGTGAGGAGCAGCTTGCCATGCTCAAAGCCCTGCTGTCCGGCACGGTGGAGCTGCGCGTGGATCAGGAAAGCGGGATGCTCTACATTTCCATGCCCTCCCTGTCCGACCTGCTGATTGGGGCGGAAGTGCCCAAGGATGCGTGGTTCAGCATGGATATGAGCGAAGCGGACATGAGCGCTCTGGGCGCCGCCGGCCAGGGCGCCACTATGGGCGCGCTCATCGCCGCCGGTTCCTACAGCTATTGTCCGGTCTACCGCTACAGCGAGGCACTGAAGTCCGCCGCAGCTATGGCCAAGCTACTGGGCGACCAGCAGTTCACTCGCAAGGGGGACGCCATGACCCTCACCGTAGACAAGGCCCGGCTGGAGGCCCTGGCGGACGAGCTGGAGATCTACGAGGATATGCCCCATGAATTCTCCCTTACCCTCACCGTGAAGGACGGCGGCGCATATGAGTACGCGCTGATATACCGCACTCCCCAGTGGAACAGCTATTACGGAGATTCCGGGGATATGCGCATCACCTTCAGCGGCAGCGCCGACGGCCTGAACGCCGGGATAAAAATGGAGCTCCACATGAAGAACCAGTTCAAGCTGGAGCTTACCGTGAAGCAGGAGGTGGCCGAGACCGCCGAGAAGCCCCAGACCATCCCGCCGGAGGGGGCCACGGTGCTCCCCATGGACGGCGGAGACGCGTATCCCGGCCTGGATGGCCTGGACCCCGACTTTACGGTCCCTATGCGGTCTGCGGCTTGAGCGGCCGGCCACAGGACAGGAGGGCGCGATGAAACGAGCTTGTACCATCTTTTTCCTGGCGCTGGCGGCGGCGCTGCTCCTGAACGCCTGCGCGGAGCCGGCCGCGCCCAGCGCCGCGGTGCCCGGTCCCAGCCGGGCCTACGCGCTGGAAAAGCTCAACGAGGTCAGCGACATGGTGCTGAACCGGCAGGTGGTGCCGGAGGACTATCTGCGCTATCTGGACGAGACGTCGTCCGAGAAGGTAGCGGCATACAACGTCGCGTTGGCCAACGCGAAAACGGTGGTGGTCTGCTACGCCAAAGGCTGGGCGGATACGTTCCGGGACATGAACGCATTCCCAGAGGACGCCCCCGGGTATGATGCGGCGTTCGCCGGCTACGGCAGGTATCTGGAGGAAGGCGACAACTATTTCCGCTTCATTGAGGAGTTTTCTTCCGCTCTGCTCTACCCCAACCACTACGATTTTACGCTCTTCGAGGCGTTCGCCGGCTACCCCGCGGGCAGTGAGACAGGCGGCTCCGGCGGTCTGTGGGCCAGTGGCTACTATCTGGATAAAGCCCCCATGGACGAGCTGACCGCCGCCGCAAGCGACCTGCTGGACCAGCTCGACGCCGTCCGCGCCGGCTGGATGCAGGACGATTAGAGCATTTTATAAGTAAGGACTGATACCATTGGCAAAGAAGAAGCCCCCCGAGCAGAACGGCCCGAAAAAGGTCGAGAACCCCAACGTGATGGGCCTACGGGCCCAGGTGCTGGAGCAGCCCATCACCGAGACGCTGGAGCTGAACTATATGCCCTACGCCATGTCGGTGATCGTGTCCCGGGCCATCCCGGAGATCGACGGCTTCAAGCCCTCCCATCGCAAGCTGCTGTATACCATGTACCAGATGAAGCTGCTGGGGGGCGCCCGCACCAAATCCGCCAACGTGGTGGGCCAGACCATGAAGCTCAACCCCCACGGCGACGCCGCCATCTACGACACCATGGTCCGCCTCAGCCGGGGCTACGGGGCGCTGCTCCACCCCTTGGTGGACTCCAAGGGGAACTTCGGCAAGGTGTACTCCCGTGACATGGCCTGGGCGGCCAGCCGGTACACCGAGGTCCGGCTGGACCCCATCTGCGCCGAGCTATTCCGGGACATCGACCAGGACGCGGTGGATCTGGCGCCCAACTACGACGGCAAGCTGCTGGAGCCAACCCTGCTGCCCACCACCTTTCCTAACGTGCTGGTGTGCGCCAACCAGGGCATCGCGGTGGGCATGGCGTCCAACCTGTGCGGGTTCAACCTGGGCGAGGTGTGCGACGCCGCCATTGCCCGGATGAGGGATCCGGACACGGACCTGCTGGGCATCCTGAAGGCCCCGGACTTTTCCACTGGTGGACAGCTTCTCTACGACGGAAAGGCGCTGGCCGAGCTGTACCACACAGGGCGGGGCCCGGTGAAGCTCCGGGCCAGGTGGCGTCACGTGAAGGCGGATAACGTCATAGAAATTTATGAGATACCCTACTCAACCACTGTGGAAGCCATCATCGACAAGGTGGCGGAGCTGGTCAAGATCGGGAAGGTCCGGGAGATCGCCGATATGCGGGACGAAACCGACCTGAATGGCCTGAAGCTGGCCATTGATTTGAAGCGGGGAACGGACCCGGACAAACTGATGGCCCGGCTGTACCAGATGACCCCCTTGCAGGACACCTTCTCCTGCAATTTCAACATCCTCATCGCCGGGATGCCGCGGGTGATGGGAGTGGGGGAGATTCTGGACGAGTGGACCGCCTGGCGGATGGATCAGGTGCGCCGGCGGACCTGGTTCGTGTGCAGGAAGAAGGAGGAAAAGCTTCACCTGCTGAAGGGACTAAAGCGCATCCTGCTGGACATCGACAAGGCCATTCGTATTATCCGGGAGACGGAGGAGGAGGCTGAGGTGGTGCCCAACCTTATCATCGGCTTCGGCATTGACCAGGTCCAGGCGGAGTATGTGGCGGATATCCGCCTGCGCAACATCAATAAGGAATATATCCTCAAACGGGTGGCGGAGGTGTCCTCCCTGGAGGAGGAAATTGCCGATTTGAAGGATATCATCGGTTCTCCTGCCCGTATCCGGGACATTATCATCTCTGAGCTGGAAAACGTGAAGAAGAAGTACGCCGCCCCCCGGCGCACCGAAATCGTCTACGAGTACCAACAGGCGGTGGAGGAGAAGGCTGTGGTGGAGGAGGCCCCTGCCTATCCAGTGAACGTGTTCATCTCCAGGGAGGGGTACTTCAAGAAGATCACCCCCCAGTCTCTGCGCATGAGCGGGGAGCAGAAGTACAAGGAGGGGGACGGCCCCTTCCTCCAGTGGGAGGGTACTAACCGGGACGAGCTGCTGGTGTTTACCGACGCACAGCAATGCTACAAGACCCGGCTGTCCGACTTTGACGACGCCAAGGCCAGCGTTTTAGGCGACTATCTGCCCACCAAGCTGGGTATGGACCCGGAGGAGAAGTTTATCTGGGCCTGCGCTCCTGGGGACTACTCCGCCCACCTGCTGTTTTTCTTTGAAAACGGCAAAGCGGCACGGGTAGAGCTGTCCGCCTACCAGACCCAGACCAGGCGGAGGAAGCTCACCGGGGCCTATTGCGACAAGTTCCCGCTGGTGTCCGCCCATCTACTGGCGGAGGACGGGGAAATGGCGGTGGGGTCCAGCGACGGACGCTGTGTGGTGTTCCACACCGCCTCCCTTACGCCCAAGACCACCCGGAGCACCCAGGGCGTGGGGGTAATGGCGGTGAAGGTCCGGCACAGGGTGGTGTGGGCCGCGCCGCTGTCCGCCACCCACATTGTCAACGCTGCCCGCTACCGTGCCCGCTCGCTGCCCGCCGCCGGTGCGCTGCTCCGGGAGGAGGACCGGGGCGAGAAGCAAATGACGCTTTTGTAATGCAAGGAGGTCCTTCTTCATGAAGGATGTATGGAAGAAAACCCTGGTCCCAGCTTTGGCCATCACGGTGGCCTCCGCCATCTACGCGCTGTCCTTCGTCTGGTGCTACGACCCCAACGGCATCGCCTTTGGCGGCATCACCGGTGTGGCACAGATCATCAACTACCTTGTTCCCACCGCCCCGGTGGGCGTCACAGTCATTATCCTCAATATCCCACTGTTTCTGCTGGGTTGGAAGCTGCTGGGGGGCAAGCTGTTGGTGTCCTCCCTGTACGCCATGTTCATCTCCTCGGTGTTTATTGACCTGCTCGGCCTGCTGGAATGGCCCCCCATGGAGCAGCCGCTGCTGGCCTGCATCTTCGGTGGGGTACTGATGGGGCTGTCCCTGGGGCTGGTGTTCCAGCAGGGGGCCACCACAGGGGGCACCGACCTCATGGCCCGGTTGCTGAAGCTTAAGTTGTCCTGGCTGCCTATGGGAAAGCTGCTCATGGGCATCGACTTGGCGGTGATTGTGCTGGTGGCCGTGACATTCTGGACGCTGTACGCCGCGCTGTACGGTCTGGTGGCGCTGTATATCTCCACCATCGTCATGGATGGTGTGCTCTACGGCCTGGATACCGCCAAGGTGGCCTATATCATCAGCGACAAGAATGCGGAAATATCCAACGCCATTGTCCACGACCTGGACCGGGGTGTGACTATCCTCCATGGGCAGGGGGCCTACACTGGAGCAGACAAAAACGTGCTGATGTGTGCGTTCAAGCAGCGGGAGATCGCCGCCATCAAGGCAGCCGTCAAGGACATCGATCCCGATGCCTTCCTTATTGTGTGCAATGCCCACGAGGTGCTGGGGGAGGGCTTTCGAGACTACAAAAAAGACGATCTGTAAAAAGTGTACAGCCGTCGTGAGTAGCGCGGATGGACGGGAGCGAGGGAAAAAGCCCAAGGCCCGCAAAGCGGGACTGGTTTTCCCTGAGACGAAGGGAAGCCGCGCGTTGCGAACAGGCGCAGTGTGACAACGCAGAAGCACGGAGAGGAGGACAACCGATGAAAAAAGGCATTTTACTGCTGGCTTTTTGTATCTTGCTGCTCTCCAGTGGCTGCGCCGCCATGCTGGAGCGCAGCCATGTGTCCTCCACCGCCCACGCTGACTACGCTGTGATGGAGGACGACTCTGTGCTGCGGGCGGAGACCTACCAGGGGCTGGTTAATTCCCTGCTTTACTTCATCCGAGAGCACAGCGAAAGCGGGTCCATCCGGCTGTATAACTACACTGGAGATGTGGTGGCGGACCTGTCCGCCGCCCGGGACGAGGTGCTGGAGCAGGACCCCACAGGGGCCTTTGCCGTGCGCACTTTGGACTATGACAGCACCCGTATCCTCACCTACTATGAGATAGAGGTGCGCATTTCCTATTCCCGTACTGCTCAGGAGGTGGCGGAAGTCAAGCCGCTGTCCAGCGTGTCCGCCCTGCGGCAGGAGCTGGCCCGGATGGTAGCCGAGCGGCAGGAGAAGGGAGTGTTCCAGATATCCTATTTCTCCGGGGATGCGGAGCTGGTGGACACCATGCTCCGCCAGAGCATTTACAACGCACCGGCCCTGTACCGATACCCCGGGGGGGCCGCCAACGACCTGGACTATAGCATTGTCCTCTATCCCGAGATGGGTACCCGGCGCATTGTGGAGGTAAAGGTGCGCTGGCCCGGCAGCAGTTGGGAGGCGGATGAGCAGGTGCGGGGTATGCAGCGTGCCGCAGAGATTCTGTTGGAGGCCAATCCCCCGGCGGGAGAGGCGTACACACCGGAGGAGCTGGCCGCTATCGCCCGCTCCGCCAGCGGTGGGCTGGACTACCACGGAACCAGCATCCCGCTGGATGTGCTCACCGGATCGCCTGCCCGAGAGGATGGGCTGCTGCTGGCGGCGGAATACCTGTGCCAATACTGCGGCATGGAGGCGATGATGGTGTTCGGGGAATCGCCGGAATATGGGGCAATCCCCTGGATCATCGTGTCCACCCAGGAGGGGTACCGCCACCTGCTGTCCGCGCCCTTCTTCACCCAGAATGAGGACGGGACCCAGCCGCCCTTCCAACTGTACACCGACCTGGAGCTCCAGGAGCTGGGCTATAGCTGGCCGGCCGGCTTCTATCCCGCCTGTGTGGGTGACCCGGCTGTGCCCCAGGAGGAGGAGCAGGAGCCTGCCCCCGCCAGAACAGACGAAGGAGAGCAGCCGTAGAAATTTTCAATTTCCTTCCCTCTTGACTTTTCCCGGCTTAGGAAATACAATAAAGAGCTAAGTTAGGATGCGGAAAAGGCCGCGATTTTATATAAAGGATGGGACGGACATGGCACAGGATAAAAATAAACAGGTGAGCCAGATCACCGATATGGACGTGGACTTCGCCCAATGGTACACCGATGTGTGTACCAAGGCGGAGCTGATTGGATACGCCAAGACCAAGGGGATGTTTATCCTCCGGCCCTACGGCTACGCCATCTGGGAGAATATCCAGGCGTACCTGGACCGGCGCTTCAAGGAGACGGGGCACCAGAACGTTTCCATGCCCATGCTCATCCCCGAGTCGCTGCTCCAAAAGGAAAAGGACCATATCGAGGGGTTTGCCCCTGAGTGCGCCTGGGTGACCTATGGCGGCAGTGAGAAGCTGGATGAGCGTATGTGCATCCGTCCCACGTCGGAGACCCTGTTCTGTGACCATTGGGCGGATGTGGTCCACTCCTGGCGGGACCTGCCCATGCTCTATAACCAGTGGTGCTCTGTGTTGCGCTGGGAGAAAACCACCCGGCCTTTTCTGCGCCACCGGGAGTTCCTCTGGCAGGAGGGGCATACCCTCCACGCCACCGCTGAGGAGGCCATCGAGGAGACGGAGCAGATGCACCGTATCTATGCCGAGCTGTGCGAGGACGTGCTGGCCATGCCGGTGGTGATGGGCATGAAGACGGACAAGGAGAAGTTTGCCGGGGCGGAGCGCACCTATACCATCGAG
>CATJRT010000263.1 GCA_949742895.1 uncultured Eubacteriales bacterium
ACCAGCTCAAAATGGCCCTCCCAGCCCTCGTACCAGAAGCCGTCGTTGTAGTTGGAATTGCCATCAAAATTGATGTGGAACCAGTCCTTATAGGGGGAGTCCCACCGCTTTTCCTGTACGTCCCGGAAGGCCCAGAAGCCCCGGCCCACGTGGTTGAACACCCCGTCCAGAACCACCCTGATGCCGTGGTTGTGGAGGGTGCGGCACACCGCGGCGAATTCCTCGTTGGTGCCCAGCCGGCAGTCGATTTTCCGGTAATCCCGGGTATCGTAGCCATGGCGGTCACTCTCAAAAATGGGGGATAAATATACCGCATCTGCTCCTAACTTCTGAATATGTCCAGCCCAATCACCGATTTTGCCGATGCGGCTGGCCTGAATGCCGTCGTTTCCTCTGGGGGCTCCGCAGAACCCCAGGGGATAGATTTGATAAAATACGCTGTGCTCCGCCCACATGGGCGTCACTCCCTCTCTCTGGCTATATTTCATGGCCGGAAAGGCCGTGAGGCTTATAGTATAGCAGAAGAGATGAAAAAACGCAAGTTTATGTAGCTTGACATCCGGTCGCTTGACATCCGGTCCGGTTTGTCCTTTGACAGCCCATCCGGCCCAGCAGCGCCTGCATCTGGCCGATTTGGCGGCATTGGCGGCACATCATCCGCCATGCGCACTGCTCCCCGGTGGTGGGGGAGCATTTCCTGGAGGTAGATGGCGGACAGCCGGTTGTTTTCCGGCGCAGAGCCCATTGACGCAAACATTTCCCGGAAAATCAGGTCCATTCGCCGCTGGTAGAGCCGCAGGTCAAGCTGGGGATTGGTCTGCTGGGTACAGATGGACAGCATCGCCTCCAGCTCCGCGATGCCCTGGGCCTGTTCTTCGGAGATGCGCTGGGCCAAGCGGCGCACTGCCTGGTTATCCGCAAAGCGCAGGATGTTGTCCGACATTCGAACCGCAGCCCGGTGATGGGGGATCATCTGGACGATAAAGTTGTGGGAGATGCTATGGGTCAGGCTGGCGGCAGTGACGCCCTGAGTCATTTCGTCTAAAATCTGGTAAAAGCAGCACAGGTAATTCTTTGCGTCCGTGCTGAGGGGACTGGTATTCGTCATGGGAAATCCCTCCTTTAGCCCTATTCTATGAAGAAAACAGGGCGGAGGTTCACATAAGCCGACTGAAGAAAGAACAACTTTCAAGGAAAGCACACCGGTCCTTTTGCCCTTTGCGGTTTGTACGGATACTGTCTTGCCGCCACCTCTGCCTTGCTGGCCTCCTCACGGGCCGCCTGCTCTGCAGCCATCGGATATAATCAGGTCGTATAAGCTGTTATATTAATTTTTTTGAAACGCATGAGAAGTTGTTTTCAAGCATACTGCCCTGAAAGCAAGCCCTGTCCGTTCTGCATAAGCCCGGTCCCTGCCCACTTGAAGGCAGGTGGTATGTTGTGGTATGATATCAATAAGGTGCCGCGCTAAAGCGCGGAGGCCCGCTTTGCGGGAGGCATTTAGTATATAAAATGCCTGTTGCTGATGTTACATCAAAAAGGGGGAGGGCGTTATGCTGACGCTGATGTATGCCCGGGGGGGACAGGCCGTCCGGGCAGAGCTTCTGGAGCGGATGGGCCGCTCGAATGCCCGCCGCCGTCTGCTCATCGTGCCAGAGCAGTATTCCCATGAGAGCGAACGGGCCATGTGCGCTGTGCTGGGAGCGGGGGCGTGCATGGAGTGCGAGGTGCTGTCCTTTACCCGGCTGGCAGGGCGGCTCACCGATGCGGCGGGGGGCGGAGCGGCTCCCATGCTGGACGCCGGGGGACGGATGCTGCTGATGTACGCCGCGCTTCGAAGGGTGGCGTACAGCTTGAGTGTGTACCGTGCCCCCTCCAGGAAGCCCGCCTTTCTCACGGAGCTACTGGCCACGGTGGACGAGTGCAAAAGCTACTGTGTCACGCCGGAGGAGCTGATGGTTGCCGGGGATGAGCTGGGCGGACGGCAGGGGGACAAGTGGCGGGACATCGGGTTGATCTATGCCGCCTACCAGGCGATGGAATCCCAGTCTGCAGCCGATCCCAGGAGCAGGCTGGACCGGCTGGCCCAGCAGCTCAAGGACACCCGATGGGGGGCGGGGATGGCGTTTTTTGTCCACGGCTTTACCGATTTCACGCCCCAAGAGGAGCAGGTACTGGCCCAGCTCATGGTCCAGGGGGAGCTGACAGCGGCCCTGCTGTGCGACCATGGGGATGATCCGGCGGACATTTTCCGGCCCGCCCTGCGTTCCGCCCGGCGGTTGGTCAGGCTAGCCAGGGAGGCGGGGGTGGGCGTCCGGGAGGAGAGGCTGGACCGCCCCCTGTTCCAGCACCCGTCCCTGGTGTTTTTGGAGAAGAATCTGTTCGGCGATGAGCCGGATAAGGTGTGGACAGGGGACCATGCCGTTATGCGCATCCGGGCCGGGTCTCCCCGGCAGGAGGCAGAGTGGTGCGCGGCGGAGGTCCTGCGGCTGCTCCGGGAGGAGGGCTGCCGCTGCCGGGACATCGCCGTGTGCGCCCGCCGGATGGATGGGTACGGCGAGCTGATCGAGAGCGTGTTTGAGCGGTACGGCATCCCGGTGTTCCGCTCCGCCATGACCGACATTCTGGAAAAGCCGGTGCTGGCCCTGGTCACCGCCGCCCTGACCGCAGTGGCGGAGGACTACCCATATGAGGAGCTGTTCCGTTATCTCAAGACGGGGCTGACGGACCTGACGGACGAGGAACGGGACCTGCTGGAGAACTACGCCCTTACCTGGGACCTGAGAGGGTCTGCGTGGACCCGGGAAAAGCCTTGGGATATGCACCCGGAGGGCTACGGTCGGGAGTTTTCTCCGGAGGAGACTGCTCTGGTGGAGCGGCTGGACGGCCTGCGCCGGCAGGCCATCGCTCCCCTGGAGCGGCGGCGCCGGGGGAAGGACAAGACGGGGAGGGGCCGTGCCCTGGCTCTGTATCAGCTTCTGGAGGACATCGGCCTGCCCGAACGCATGGCGGAGCGGGCGGCGGCGCTGGAGGAGCGTGGGGACCTGAACACCGCCGCCCAGTACCGCCAGCTCTGGGATATCCTGGTGGGCGGGCTGGAGCAGTGCTCCTTGCTTTTGGGTGATACGGAGCTGGAGCTGGACGAGTTCTCCAGGCTGTTCTCCCTGGTGCTGAGCCAGTACGACGTGGGCTCCATCCCGGTGTCACTGGACCGGGTGGCGGTGGGGGAGGCCCCCCGTATGGCCCACAAAGAGGTGAAGATACTGTTCTTCCTGGGGGCAGACAGCGGCGCAGTGCCCGACTGCGCCCCATCGCCAGGGCTGTTTTCCGACCAGGACCGGGACGCACTGTCCACCATGGAGGTGGAGCTGGCTCCCCGGCAGGAGGACAAGCTGCGCCGGGAGATGACCATCGCCTACGAGACCTGTGTGCGGCCCTCCTGGCGGCTGTACCTCAGCTATTCCGCCGTCAGTGCCGCTGGAGAGGAGCGGGCCCCCTGCTTCCTCTGGGAGCGGCTGGAGGCGCTGTTCCCCGGCGGATCGGTGGCGGATGCCGCAGATGACCGCGCCCGTCTGTCTGCCCCGGACGCGGCGCTGGAGATGGCGGGCCGGGACCGGGCGGTGGCACAGGTATTGCGGGGCGTGCCCGGTCTGGCCCCACGGGTGGATCGCATTGAGGGGGCCGCCGGCTGGCGGCGGGGAAGGTTGTCCGCCGGAGCGGTGCGGGAGCTATTCGGGCCGGTGGTGCCCATGTCCGCCACCCGGCTGGACCTGTATAACTCCTGCCATTTCAGCCATTTCCTCCGCTTTGGCCTGGACGCCAGACCCCGGCAGCGGGCCAGGTTCCGCCCGTCGGACTACGGCACCTTCGTCCACGCCGTGCTGGAGGGCACCCTTGGCCGTGCGGCCAAGGAAGGGATATCCCTTGACGACGGGGACAAAGTGGCCCAGCTGGCACAGGACGCGGCAGATCGCTATGAGACGGAGACTCTGGCGGGCCTGGAGGGGGAGACCGCCCGGATGCACTGGCTGTTTGCCCGGATGAAGCAGTCCGCCCTGTCAGTGGCCCGGAGCGTGTGCGGCGAGCTGTCAGTTTCGGACTTTGCCCCCGCCGCCTTCGAGCTGGGATTTGGCAGGGGGAAGGAGTTACCACCGGTGGAGGTGGAGCAGGGGGTGCGGCTGCGTCTGAGCGGCTTCGTGGACCGGGTGGACCAGTGGATCCACGACGGGAAGCGCTATCTGCGGGTGGTGGACTACAAGACGGGGAAAAAAAGCTTCGACTTCGCCGACGTGGAGGACGGGCGGGGCCTGCAAATGCTGCTCTACCTCTTTGCCCTCAGCCGAGAGGGGGAGCGGGTGTTTGGGCCTGGCGATATCGTCCCGGCAGGGGTGCTGTACGTCCCAGCACGGGCCCCTCTGGTGGACGGCGAGCGGGGGATGACGGACGCAGAGGTCCAAAAGCTGCTCAGCCGTCAGCTCCGGCGGCAAGGATTGATACTTGACGACCCAACGGTACTGGCCGCTATGGAGCGCACAGAAGGGGAGTTCCGCTTTTTGCCGGTGGGCGGCGGGCGCGGCGGCAGGGACTATCTGGCCAGTGAGGCGCAGATGGAGGCCCTGGACCGCTATATCACCGCCGCATTGGAAAAGGCCGCAATCGAGCTGGCGGCGGGGAACATCGACGCGGACCCCTACTGGCGGGACGCCCAGCACAACGCCTGCCGCTGGTGCGACT
>CATJRT010000264.1 GCA_949742895.1 uncultured Eubacteriales bacterium
AATCACCCCTTTCACCCGTTTCTGCCCCCGTTTGGGTAAAAAAATAATGCAGAAAAAGGTTGAAAAACCTTTTCTGCATTTAACTTACTACATCAGCCGTGTCTTTGGCGGCTAAATTTCTTCTTGCGTCCCGGGGCAGAGTATGGTAAAATAGCAGAACCCTGTCCGACCACTTTCGGTCTGACCGGCAGACCATGGAGGGATTTTTATGGAGAACAGCACACAGCGGCCAACGGCGTTCGATATGCTCCGCCCCGTGGAAACCAAGCGGGCCAGCGAAGCCATTTACGAGCAGGTGAAGGGGCTGATTCTCAGCGGCGAGCTAAAGCCCGGCGACCGCCTGCCCAGCGAGCGCAACATGATGGAACTGTTTCAACGTAGCCGCCCCACCATCCGGGAGGCGCTGCGGATGCTGGAGCGCTCCGGCTATATCCGGGCCATCGCCGGGAGCAACGGCGCGGTGGTGCTGGAGCTGAACGACAAGAGCCTGGAGGAAAACATGGAGGACGCCCTTCAGGTGGGCAAGATCACCCTGGCGGAGCTGAGCGAATACCGCATGACCAGCGAGGTGGCCACCGTGGCCTGGGCGGCAAAGCGCCGCACGCCGGAGGATTTGGCGCAGATGCTGGCGCTGCTGAACGCCATGGAGGCCACGGTGGACAACTTTGACGCATTTACCGACCTGGACCCCCAGTTTCATGGCCTGCTGGCCCAGGCGGCAAGGAACAAGGTCAGCCAGGTGATGAACCGCACACTGAGCAAGCTCAACCGCTCGTTCATGCTCACCAAGGAGCGCTCCCTGCTACCGGAGAACCGGCAGGAGATGTGCCGGAAAATCTATCAGATGCACCTTGCCATCTACGAGGCGGTGAGGGACGGCGACGCGGCGCGGGCCCAGAACGCCATGGAGCGGCACATCCGGGCCTTTGCAGCCGACCTGCGGGAGGACTAAAGCCCCATTTCACAAAAATTAAAACCGTCCCGCAGGCTTTACCTGTGGGACGGTTTTATGTTTCAGGTAATCATTCCTCCCCCGCCTTCACGGCGGCAGCGGCTTCCTTCTGGATGTCATCGAAGTTGGACAGCATGGGCTCCACGTCCTTGCCCCTCAGCTTGCGGTCCACATAGTTTTTCGTGATCTTCACCACCACCGGGGACAGCGCCAGCACGCCCACCAGGTTGGGCAGCATCATCATGCCGTTGAGGGTGTCGGCAATTTCCCAGGCCAGGTTCTCCCCCATCACCGCGCCGCCGAAGGTGGCCAGCACAAAGATGACCTGATAGACCTTGGTAATCTTCTCACCGAACAGGAACTCACAGGCCTTGCTTCCGTAGTGGCTCCAGCCCAGGCAGGTGGAGAAGGCAAACAGCATCACGGAAATCGCCACGAATGCCGCACCGGCAAAGCCGAAGTGTATGGAAAACACGGTGCTCACCAGGTTGGAATTGGACAGAGCTGCGCCGTTATACTCGGCCATGGTGACGCCGGTTTCCAGGTCCACCAGGCCGGAGGACAGCACGGTGAAGGCGGTGAGGGTACACACCACGATGGTGTCGGCAAACACCTCAAAGATGCCCCACATCCCCTGGCGCACTGGCTCCTTCACGTTGGAGCTGGAATGAACCATGACGGAAGAGCCCAGGCCCGCCTCGTTGGAGAACACGCCCCGCTTCATGCCCTGCTCAATGGCCAGCTTGACGCCGTAGCCGATGATGCCGCCGCCGGCAGCCTTAATGGCAAAGGCTCCCTTGAAGATGGCGGTGAACACCTCGCCCACCATGGAGATGTTG
>CATJRT010000265.1 GCA_949742895.1 uncultured Eubacteriales bacterium
CCCTCCTGGGTCACGAAGCCTGGCGCGGGGATCAGGTCTGCGAAGTCCTCCCCTGCCGGCACCAGCTTATACCGGTGGGGATATTCCACAATTCTGTCTTTCATTCAGCCTCATCCCTTCTGTCCATAATCTCCGCCATCTCCGGATTCATCCGCCAGAACCAGCCGTCGTCCCGGGAATAACCTGGGTCGCAGCTTCCCCGGGCCATCTTCTCCCGCCATTCGGCGTAGCTTCGGGTGAAGTAGTGGTCCACCACCAGCTTGTCCCCCGGCAGCTCTCCCGCGCCCTGCCGCACCCGCTCATGGTTTTCGTTCACCACCCACAGGCTGTGCCGCGTGGCGATGGGGCCATGGGCCCCCATGGTCTCCACCCGCGCCGCCCGGACGATGCTCTTGCACTGGGGCATCCCATAGGGGTAGCGGTCCGAGACGCGGGTGAACCGCTCCCGCACCGGCCTGCCGTCGTCCTCCCACAGCCCGTTGGCGTCGTACATCACCCACTTGGCCAGCACCGCGTCCGCCTCCGGGTAGTCCGCCAGAAAGTCTCCCAGAGCCCGTCCGTCCGCCACCCGCAGGAACTCGTCCGCGTCGATGAACGCCATCCACCCGGTCTCCCCGCCGAACCGCCGCAGGCAGTCCGCGTAGGCGTCCATCTGGGTGTGCGTCCTGGGCGGCGGGAAGTCCACCACAGTCACCCTGTCCCGGTATTCCGCCGGAATGGATTCCGCCACCGGCACGGCGGAGCCGTTGTCATAGATGTAAAAATGCTCAATCCCAATGCCCGCGTGCCACTCCAGCCACTCGGGCAGATACCGCCCCTCGTCCTTGATGAGCAGGCACGCCGTCACGCCGTACGTTTCCATCATGCCACCTCCAGTGTTATGGCGACGCTGTCACGCCGGCTGTAAGGATCGTAGTAGTTCCTGACGAATTTGAACGATGCGCCCGCCCCTGTCGTCCCCACGTCGAAGGTGTATACGCCCTTCGCGTCCAGATTCCCGGGCCAGGCCGTGCTTTCGATCACGAGGTAGGGGAACGACGAGCCGGACAGGCCGTTGAACGCGTAGTAGGGCGGCGGAACCAGCCTGATCCGCAGCTCCCCGCCGAAAGGGATCGTTCCTGTGTATGAAAGCAACGCGTTGTATACGCTTGTCCCGGCGTTCCAGTTGGTCAAGGGCACGTTGATCTCCCTGCTGGCCCCTGCCGTCAAGTCCGTGATGATGATCCGCGCGAACCTGTCCAGGTTCGCCTCCACCATGTCCCTGATCTTCGCGTCCACATATTCCTTGTTGGCGGCGTGGCCTTCCTGTGTCGGGGGAGGCACCGTCAGCGGACCGGGCACGGTCCGCATCAGCGCGTCCTCCACCGTTTCCGGCGCAAACACGACTTCCTCCTTGTAGCCCAGCACATACAGCGTCAGGCTGATGTCGAACAATGCGTCGTAGGTTTTCTGAAGCGACACCGGACACGAATCGATCCCGTTCCACTTCACCACGGACGAATACGATTCGCCTGTGCGGCGAAAAGAAAGTAGTGCCGCGTCGTCCGCCCTGCGGAGCTGTTCCTGCACAGCCTCCGGGATCTGTAATTGCAGACCCGAACGAAGCAATGATTGTTCCATCGTGGGTTGGATTGTCCAGGACGACATACGTGCGTTGTAATACCCGTCAGCCCTATGGAACTGCAGCGGACAGGACAGTGTGCCGGGGCCTGGGCGGCTGTCAAACGTAGCAATGAGCGCCCCGGAGAAGTCCCCCGGCAGTCCAGCCTCCACCGTGTCCGTCACGCTCAGCGCGGCCTTTGCCGCCTCGCTCAGTTTCATTTGATCCGCGCTGCTGCCGCGTTTCGCCAGTTCAAGCGCCTCGGCTGCGGTCAGATTCACCATCCGCACGGCATTTGCCGTGGCCGCCTCGGTGGTGCTGGGGCTGCCAGTGCTGTTGTTCAGCTTCGTCACGCCGTAGTAGCTCGTGCTGGCGATGCTCCCGTTCTCCATGATCCAGTTCGTGCCGTCATAGACCAGCAGAAGCACGGCCCCAGAGGTCCACATATAGGCCATACTGCCGGTGGTCCCGTACTTTTTGATGGACTTTGCCCCTGTCCCGTTGACGTTGAGGGTGGGGCTTGCGGCCGTGTTGGCGTTGGTGAACTTCACCAGCGCCGCCGCCCCGGTTTTCAGGGTAAACCCCTCGCAGGCAGCAACCTTGGCCGTTGTGGAGCCAGCCGTGGCGCAGGTAGCGTAATAAGGCCCGCCGCCCCTGGCCCCGCCCAACTGTTCGGCCAGTGCGTTTACCTCCCGGATGCGCCTGTTGAAGTTCTCCATTGAGGGGGCTTCGTCTGCGTTAAATGGCGTAACAAAGCTCAATTCCTCTGCCATACGATCATCTCCCATAAAGTAATGAAAACCATGTCTCCTGCGCCCAGTCCGCCCAGCTTAGTCCCAATGCGTCCAGCTCCGCCCAGGTGAGCGCCGCAACGCCCCCTTCCGTGGGCAGGCCCCGCGCCCCGCAAAACGTTGTGGCATTCCCGCAGCGCCGGAAGGACCTGGCCGCGTGCGCCTCCATATGGACCGTCACCCGGAGCTCCAGGTGCGCGGGCAGGCGCTGCGCCAGGTGCTCCAGCAGCCGGGGCAGCCCCGCGCCGGGCACATAGTCCGCCGGAACGTCCAGCTCCACCCGGTACGCGTGAAAGACCTCCGTCACCGCCGCGTCCACACCCAGGAAGGCCCTTGCCTCCTCCCGCACCGCCTGAACCGTGGCGGGCCCCTGCCCCTGGAGCCTGGCCGCGATCTGCCTGCGGCGCAGCTCCGGAGCCAGCCCCGACGCGCCCTCCACGCCCAGCGCCCGCTCCCAGTAGTCCAGCCCCCAGCTGGCGCAGGCCGGGTCGAGCTGGGCCAGCAGGCTGTCCCGCGCGGCCCAAATGCCCTCGGCCTCGGGCTGGAGCGCGTTCTGGAGGGCGGCGGCCTCGGGGCTGTTCCGGTAGCCCTCCGGCAGGTATTCCAGCAGCTCCCTCATGCCAGCGTCACCGTCCCCGTCACTGGCACGCAGTCCCCGTCCAGCGTCAGGTTTTCCGCCGCGCCGTTGAGGGTGAGCCCGCTGTAGTCCGTCACGCCGTCCACCGACAGCAGCAGCGCCCCCACCCGGCTGATGCGGACCGTGTGCGATTCAAAGGCGGCCTGCGCCAGGTATTCGTCCAGCAGTCCGGTAAAGGCCTGCGCCGCCCCGTCCGGGGACGCTCCGGCGGACAGCTCCGTCCGGGCGTATACGTCCACCTGCTCCGCCCGGGCGGACGCCACCGTGACCTGCGCCCCCACAGGCCTGCGCTGCTCGATGTACGCGGCGCAGGCGTCCGCCACCGCCTGGCTCACCGGCCTGCGGTCATAGCCCGCCAGGAGCACCCGTACGGTGCCGGGGCCGTTCCACAGCGGCGTGACCCGTACCGCCCCCACCCCGTCCACGCTCAGCGCCCATTCCCGGTAGTGGTCCCGGTTCCCGCTGGCTGCGGGCCGCCTGCGGCGCTGCTCCAGGCGGGCGAACAGCGCCGCGTCGTCCTCCGGGTCGGCCCCGCCCTGGGCCGCGCCGCACGCAAACCGCTCCAGCCCCGGCACGGTGCGCAGAATCCGGCTGATTTCCCCGGCGGGCACGTCGTACCGCCCGCCCGCCTGGGCCGCCCGGAGCGTCCCCTGGGCAGCGCCGTCCCGTATGACGGCCTCCCCGGTGAGCTGGAATTCCAGCCCGTCCCCGGTAAAAAAGGCGGTCCCGGCGGGAATGACCGTTCCGTCCGCGCCAAAAAGCTGGATTTCTGCGGCGGAGCAGGTCCCCTCCCGGCGCTCCAGGCCGAACAGCGCGGCGTGGGCGTCCAGGTATTTCCCGCTGTTTGCGTTGACATAGAACGCGTCCACCAGCTCGTCCAGGGTCATCAGCGTCCGCCAGATTTCAAAGGCGATGGGCGCGGCCATGTCGTAGGCGAAGGAGCCCTCCCGCGTCTGCAGGTCCGTCTCCATCCGGCTGAGGATGCGCTCCAGCACAGCCTCCGGCGTCAGCCCCTCAAAAATCGGCATGGCATTGCACCTCCCCGTATACTGTAACCGCTGTTCCGGCCACGGCCAGCCCCGCGTCCCCGAACGCCACCGATATGTCCCGCACCGCCCTGACGTAAGGGCTGGCCAGCAGGCACTCCTCCAGATACCGGGGGGCCTCGGCGGTTTTCACCGCGTCGCTGTACCCCTGGCCGGTGAGGGACTCCAGGCCGGAGCCGTAGGCCCGGGAGTAGATTTCGTAGCGGCAGCGCCGGGTATGCAGCGCCTTCCAAATCCAGACCTTGACGGCCTCCCTGCCCGTGACGGTCTCCAGCCGCCCGTTTTTGAACACCGGGACGTCCCGTTCAAAGTCCCAGGCCGCCTCTTTGCACAGGGGCAGCGCCTGGTTCTGTCCTTCTCCGGAAGCCTGCGGGTCGATTATGGGAAATATGTTCATACGGCGTGCGCCACCTTCATCACAATGTAGTAGATCTGGTCGTCCTGGGTGAGCAGCAGCACCTCGTCCCCCGCCGCCAGCTCCTGCGCCAGTCCGGCGGCGGGCCGCAGGGCGGAAGGCGGCTGGACTGTGCCCGCCACCTGCACCGCCAGCGGGGCGGCGCAGGCCACCCGGCCCAGGCGCAGCCCCACCGGCGCGTCTCCCGCCCCCTGCTCCCGCATCAGGGCCACCAGCGCGGTATATGGATCTCCATCCATGGCAATGCCTCCTATTTTTCGTTCCCTGCCGTCTGGCTGTCCATCACGGCCTCCAGCGACAGGGTGAGCTTGGTCCGGTATACGCCCCGTGTCCAGGTATGGGCGTCGGAGAGGATCCAGAACAGCCCCTGCGTCCCCGTCACCGGCTCCTCTACCACCACCGTGCTCCCCGTCACCAGCCTCACGTCCCCCAGGGCCGTGAGTGTGATGGTGGTTTTCAGTCCGTTTTCCTTCAAAAGCTGCCCGGCATGGCCATCCGGGTCGTCGTAGGCCCCGGCCCGGATGGCCGTCTGCATCAGCCCGTACAGCGCCGCCGCCTGGTCGTCCTGCCGTGTGCGCAGCAGCCTGCCCCCGTCGTCATAGATGGCCACGCTGTTGGTCATGGCGCTGGCGCTCTCCTTTGTGACAAAACCCAGCAGGTTGGAACCGGGCCGCAGCGCCACGGACGCGCTGCTCTGCGCCGCCTCCGCAACCTCCAGCTCCGCCCCCCGGAACCGGAGGTGGTATTTCTTCCCCGTGCGGTCTGCGGCCAGGCTGTAGAGGGTCATGATGAGCTTATACAGCGGCACGCCCACGAAATTCCGGGTGACGGGCACGCCTGTGGCGGCCAGCGTCCCGGTGCGGATGCCGAACTGCCTGCACAGGGAGGCGGCTGCCGCCTCCGGCGTCTGCCCGTCCACCCGCAGGAAGGCGCTGTTCCGGGTGAGGTACAGCCCCCGGTCGTAGGCGGTTACGTCGATGGTGTTCCCCAGGCTGTCCCGCGTGCGCTCCAGGGCAAAGGCGTCCATGAGCAGGCTGTCCCCGCTCCAGAGCTGCACCGAGCCGCCCAGGGCGGTGGGGACCCGGGGCAGGCGGTTGTCGTCCTGCGACACGGCG
>CATJRT010000266.1 GCA_949742895.1 uncultured Eubacteriales bacterium
CCGGCGGAGGGGCGAAAGCCCCTCCGCCTTGTTTTATTCTGCCGGTCCCTCGTCGACCAGAACCAGCTTTACCGGTATATCGAATTCCTCCCGGGGCATATGCTCCACCAGGCGTCCAGGGCGGCATACGCATACGGTGAAGCCGGAAAAATCCACCAGCCAGCGGTCATAGTATCCCCCACCCCAGCCAAGGCGGTAGCCCTCCCAGTCCACCATCAGGTGGGGGATGAGGGCGGCGGCAATCTCTTCCTTTGGGATGATGGGGCAGGTGCTGTCCGGCTCCGGGATGCCGAAGCGGTTTGGGACCAGCTGGTCGGGGTCCAGCACCTGCCGGGCCTCCATCTCCCGGTGGGGCAGCACCACGGGCAGGGCCACCCGCTTGTTCCGCTCCAGCAGTGCGAGGATGAGGGGCAGGGTGTCCGGCTCCCGTCCAGTGCCGTAGAACACCATTACGGTGTCTGCCTCCTCTACCTGGGGTAGGGCCAGGAAGCGCTGGAACAGTGCCCCAGCGTCTACCTGGGGCAGGGCGGCGGCGTGGCGGCGCAGTTCCGCCTTGCGTTCTGCGGGAGTCATAGAGCGTAGTGCAGTCCGGCCCGGACCTGGTCGGCGGCGGCGGTGCCGGAGAGCACCTCAACCAGGGCCAGAGCAAAGTCGAAGGCGGAGCCGGGGGCGCGACCGGTGACCAGCTTCCCCTGGGTGACCACGCTGCGGTCCATCACCGGGATAACCCCTGCGGCGGATAGCTCGCCCTCCATGCCGGGATAGCACACGGCGTGGACGCCGGGACCGATCAGTTCTGCCCGGGCCAGCAGGGTGGGGGCGGCGCAGATGGCCGCCAGCCAAACCGCCGGGTCGGCGTTGGCCTGGGCAATGAGGGTCATGGCGGCTTCGCTGCGTTCCATGGCGGACACTCCGCCCATGCCGCCGGGCATGACTACCATGTCGCCGGGGGCTGGTGTTACCGCCTCCACGGGCAGATCGGCCTGGACTACGATGTTGTGAGCGCCGGCGATGGCGCTGCCGCCGATGCCGGCCAGGGATACAGACAGGCCGGCGCGGCGCAGAATGTCGGCGGTGACCAGGGCCTCGGCTTCCTCAAAGCCAGCGCCCAGCAGGATATATACCATAAAGCAAGCATCTCCTTTTATCTGTGATGTCAAACATTTTTATTGTTTCTGGAGCCTTGCCCTTGCGGCGGAGCTGAGAAACAGGGGCAACTTGGCCATCCGGCCGATACGGGAGGGCTGCTTCATCAGGCGGTAGAACCACTCCAGCCCCAGCTTCTGAAAGCTCTCCGGGGCGCGTTCCACCACGCCCGCGAATACGTCCATCGAACCGCCCAAGCCGACCAGCAGCCTTGCCCCGGTGGCCTGGCCGTTGGCAGCGATCCATTTTTCCTGTTTGGGTGCGCCCAGGCAGACGAATACCACATCTGCCTGCGATAGCCGGACAGTCTCCGCCACCGGGCCGTCTTCCTTGAAATACCCGTCATGACAGCCGCACACCACCAGTCCCGGATAGGCGGCGGCCAGGTTGGCGGCAGCCTTTTCCGCTACGCCGGGGGCGGCCCCCAGCAGGAACAGCCGTTTACCAGCTTTGGCCATCCGGCCTATGAGGGCGGAGGCGAAGTCGATGCCGGGCACACGGCCCTTCAGTGGCCTGCCCAGAATCCTGGCGGCGTAGATGATGCCCACACCGTCGGGGATGACCAGGTCGGCCTTTGCCAGGATGCCGGAGAACTCCGGGTCGGCGTTGGCCCGCTGGACCAGCTCCGGATTGGGCGTAGCCACCAAGTGGGGGCCGTCCTGCTCCAACAGCTCCATGGCCCGGTCCACAGCTTCTTCAAGTGTCACATTATCAAAGGCTACGCCCATTACATCGGTGCGCATGGCGTTCGCTCCTCTCGCGGTATGCTGCGGCATACCTGTCCATTTTTTTGGTTATTGTAACATACAAGGGAAAAAAAGTCCATCCCATGGGGGAAGTATTTACGGACTGTTTACGAAGAAGCGCTGAGCCATCGTGAACAGCGCGGATGGAGGGGAGCGAAGGCAAAAAACCGGCCGCCGCGCAGCGGGGGCGGATTTTGCCTGAGTCAGAGCGAAGCTGTGCGTTGCGAACAGGCGAAGCGTGATCAGAAGCGCTGAGCAGGCGGCTGCGGGGGAGTTTGGAACAGAGTGGGGGTGAAAAGCGGGAAGGCTATGAAAGAACGGGAATTTGGGGAAATGTAAGATTTTTCTTGACATCAATGCTGTAAAGCGTTATACTGACTGGCGTGGGCTGGAACAGCCTGCATATTTTTCACCCTGATGCTTTCTCAACGCAAAGTGGTAAAGCGTCAAACTGCAATTATTTGGAGGAATTGAGAATGAAAAAGAGTTCCAAACTGGCTGCGCTGCTGCTGGCGCTGGTCATGGTCCTGTCGCTGTGCGCCTGCTCCGGCGATTCCGAGTCAGAGAACAGCGCCCCAGCAGGAGATGAGGCTTCCGCCCCCGCTGCTGGTCCCAGCGAGTCCGGCGGCAAGGTCTATCAGGTTGGTATCTCCCAGTACGTCACCCACCCCGCGCTGGACGCCGCCACCGAGGGCTTCATCGCCGCCATGAACGACAGACTGGGCGAGGACGGCTGGACCTATGACCTTCAGAACGCCGCCGAGGATATTCCCACCTGCGGCACCATCGCCAACTCCTTCGTGTCCAAGAAGGTCGACCTCATCATGGCCAACGCCACCCCGGCCCTCCAGGCCGCTGCCGCCGCCACCGGCGATATTCCCATCCTGGGCACTTCCGTCACGGAGTACGGCGTAGCCTTCAGCATTGACGACTTCTCTGGCACCGTGGGCGGCAACATCTCTGGCACCTCCGACCTGGCCCCCCTGGACCAGCAGGCGGCCATGATCAAAGAGTGGTATCCCGATGCGGAGACCGTAGGCCTGCTCTACTGCTCCAAGGAGGCTAACAGCCAGTACCAGGTGGATACCGTTCAGAAGTACCTGGAGGACTTGGGCTACAAGTGCAAGCAGTACGCCTTCTCCGACTCCAACGACATCGCCGCAGTGTGCCAGAGCGCCAACGACAACAGCGATGTGATCTATATTCCCACCGATAACTCCGCCGCCGCGAACACCCCTGTCATCGACAACATCTGCCGGGGCAACACCCCTGTGTTCTGCGGCGAGGAGAACATCTGCGCTGGCTGCGGCGTGGCAACCCTGTCTATCAGCTACTACGATATCGGATACAAGACCGGCGAGATGGCCGCCGACATCCTGGTCAACGGCGCGGATATCTCCACCATGCCTGTCCAGTACGCCCCCGAGTTCGTGAAGAAGTACAACCCCACTATCTGCGCGGATCTTGGCATCGACGCACCCGGGGGCTACGAGGCCATCGAGGTTGAGTGATTGCGGCCTGCCGGGAAAAACACAAAAATTTGCAAAACAGCGGGAAAGGGACTTCCCTTTTCCGCTGCTTTGCGTTATACTGCTAAAGTGCCGGACGGGCACAAAGTCTTTGATTTGAGAGAACGGGAGGAACGCTTATGATGGATTTCATCGGCGCATTGCCGGGGGCCGTATCCCAGGGGCTGATCTGGGGCATCATGGCCATCGGCGTGTATATCACCTATAAAATTCTGGACATTGCAGACCTGACGGTGGACGGATCCTTTTGCACCGGGGGCGCTGTGTTCGTAGTGCTGTTCGGCAGCGGCGTGAACATCTGGCTGGCTCTGCTGCTGGCTCTGCTGGCGGGGATGCTCACCGGCCTTGTCACCGGGTTGCTTCATACGGTGTGCGGCATACCGGCCATCCTGGCCGGCATCCTGACTCAGCTTGGCCTGTGGTCCATCAATCTGGCCATCATGGGCATGAAGTCCAATGTGGCCATCAATCTGCTGAACAAGGACAACTTGGAGAAGCTGCTGGTCTGCCAGCGTTTCCTTCAGGAGGTTGCCAAGGGAAATTATTCCTTTGTTCGCCACCCCATCTTTGTGGTGGGCCTGTTCTCCGTGGCGCTCATCGCAATCCTGTACTGGTTCTTCGGCACCGAGCTGGGTGCATCCCTTCGGGCTACCGGTGCCAACCAGCATATGGCCCGGGCCCAGGGCATTAACACCCAGTTCAACAAGGTGCTGGGCCTGACCATCTCCAACGGATTGGTGGCCCTGTCCGGGGCGCTCCTCAGCCAGTACCAGAGCTTTGCCGACGCCAGCATGGGCAAGGGGGCCATTGTCATTGGCCTGGCCGCCGTCATCATCGGCGAGGTGCTGTTCTCTCGGATCTTCCGCAATTTTGCGCTGAAGCTGCTGGGGGTGTCCCTGGGTGCGGTGGTTTATTACATTGTCATCCAGGCCGTGGTGTATTTTAGCAATATTGACGCAAACTATCTGAAGCTGATTTCCGCTGGCATAGTGGCGGTGTTCCTGACGGTTCCATACTGGAAGGAACGGTACTTCTTCGGCAGGGTGAAGAAGGGGGGCGCGGTCCGTGCTTGACGTAAAAAATATCTCCAAGACCTTCAACGCTGGTACGGTGAACGAAAAGACGGCGCTGAATGGATTGTCCCTCCACCTGAATGAAGGCGAGTTCGTTACTGTCATCGGCGGCAACGGCGCGGGTAAGTCCACCCTGCTCAACGCGGTGGCGGGGGTGTGGCCGGTGGACTCCGGAACCATCTCCATCGGCGGCTCGGATGTGACCCGTTTGCCGGAGCACAGGCGGGCCAAATACATCGGCCGGGTGTTTCAGGACCCCATGATGGGCACCGCCGCCACCATGCAAATCGAAGAAAACCTGGCGCTGGCCGCTCGCCGGGGCAAAACCCGCACTCTGCGTACCGGCATCGGCCGGAACGAGCGGGAGGGCTACCGGGAGCTGCTGAAGCTCTTGGACCTGGGGCTGGAGGACCGGCTTACCTCCAAGGTGGGGCTGTTGTCCGGCGGTCAGCGGCAGGCGCTGACCCTGCTGATGGCCACCCTGCAAAAGCCCCGGCTACTGCTGCTGGACGAGCACACCGCCGCTCTGGACCCTAAGACGGCGGCCAAGGTGCTGGATGCCACTGAGCGCATCGTAGGCAAGGACCACCTGACCACCCTGATGATTACCCACAACATGAAGGACGCCATTGTCCATGGCAACCGGCTCATCATGATGTACGAGGGCCGAGTAGCGCTGGATATCGCGGGGGAGGACAAGAAAAAGCTCACCGTGGAGGACCTGCTGGCCAAGTTCGGTCAAGCAACCGGATCTGACGAAGCGGACGACAAACTGCTGTTAGGTTAAATGATTGGCCCCGCCGGTGATGCCGGCGGGGTGCTTTTTATGCAAAATATGCGGTTATAGCTGTTTTCAAGTTGGACAGAAAGCTGTCCCGGCCAAACACGATGAATTTCCATGCGTTCCCGTCGCTCATTTGGATGGTTAGGGTGGGCAGGAACAGCGCTTTGCTCTTCTCCACATTCTTGATGCGGCAGAAGGGAAGGGCCAGGTTCCGAATCTCCGGCGGCACCTGGAGCTTTTCCGTGCGGTAGGTCACCCGCTCGTCGTCCAAAAACAGTGCCCCGCCCAGCAGGCCCTGGTAACACAGGCTTGCGATATAGGTCTTATCCATCGCCTGTTCCGCCTAAATGATTCCTTTGTTATATTTGAATTGGGCATAAAGCATGATGGCAAGTCCGATTGCAGCTCCAGCTGCCAGGAGATAGAAAATAGGTTCAAAATCGAAGATCATTTGAAGGAGCGCCGTCGCAACAGTGGACGTGCCCATGATCAGGGTTCCGAGTCCCATCGTTTTCCCATATCTGGGCGCGTCTGCCTTGCTGACCTTGCGGCGGTTATACCAATGTATCTTGGAAATATTTCCCTTGAGATTTGGAACGCTCACGGCGATCAAAACAATCCCAAGGAGCAGCAAAAGCAAATAGTCCATTTCATCGTCCTCCTAAAAATAGAATAGTTCCTCAAACTTTTTATCCAGCGCCACGCACAAAATCAGCGCCAGTTTGGCGGTGGGGTTGAACTGCCCCGTCTCAATGGAGCTAATGGTGTTCCGGGACACGCCCCCCAGGGCGGCAAGTTGAGCCTGGGAGAGGTCCTTTTCCGAGCGGGCTTCCTTCAGGCGATTTTTCAGGATGAGTCCCTCGTCCATCAAAAGACCTCCAGTACGCGGCGCAGATAGAACACGAAGAAAAACAGGCTCAGAGCGCCGTAGCCCAGGCCCAGCAACAGCTCGTGACGTTTTTTCAGCTTCGCGTACTTGGCCAGCATCCCTGTGGCCATCATGCCGAACATTACCGTCCACACGGCATAGTCCACGCTGTTTTGGAAAATGGCGTGGAGTACACTGATGAGGGAGCACAGCAACACCCCAGCATTGAGGGAGATGGAATTGGCGCGGTCCAGCGCCTCCACCTCAACAAAATCCCTGTCGTTGTTTTCCGCACGGCTTTTTGCCAGGATTTCTTCTTTATCCATGGTCCAGACCTCCCAATCACATTGCTAAGTTTACTTGGTATCGCTATTATAACATTACCAAGTTTTGTTGTCAAACTGTAGGGGGACGGTTTGCAGAATTTTATTTCCGCTTTTCAAGCCAGTGTTTTCGTGGAGGTGTATTTAGAAATTAGGGTTGACAAATGGATTTAGTTCTGTTATAGTATCACTTGCATTGAGCGGATGGCTTAACAAACATGGGGGTATAGCTCAGCTGGGAGAGCGCTTGAATGGCATTCAAGAGGTCAGCGGTTCGATCCCGCTTATCTCCACCATTGTGATTTATCATGAACAAAAGGACGCATCTCTTTCCTGCATTTGGAGTGTAGTCTAGTTGGGGCGAAAGTTACCAGTAAGACTCCTCCACACTGTACAAAACTGAATAACGCAGAAATCCAGGTATATCAAGGGTTTCAAGACTATGGGGGTATAGCTCAGCTGGGAGAGCGCTTGAATGGCATTCAAGAGGTCAGCGGTTCGATCCCGCTTATCTCCACCAAGA
>CATJRT010000267.1 GCA_949742895.1 uncultured Eubacteriales bacterium
ACAAGCTGGATGCTTCGTTTCTTGCCTTTGTTTACCTTGCCTCTATCGCTGTTTTGTTGATTTAGCACTCCTTCCTTGATTTTTCAAACAAGCCCTAATATGCTCCCTACGGAATAGCGAACAGCAATAATAACGCAGATGCCCAGCTGCTTTGTGCTGGAGCATCTGCGTTTTCTGATTTGATCTGACGGTTTGCTATTCTTGTGGCGGCCTTACAGATACTGGCGTAAGTGGAGGTAGAATGCCGATTTGGGAAGCTACTCCGCTACATCACAGCGGATTACCAGCCTTGTTCTGCCGCTCAGCGTGCAGGTAAACAGCGTCAGCGGCCACTCACCCGACGTTACGCTTTCCACCGCAGTTGGCTCCACAACCTCAATTGCGTTTACGCTATACACATAGGCTCTTCCGTCAAGCAGTGTTACCGACACCTCGTCACCTATCTCCAGGCGATCCAGCGGGCCAAAATGTGTCTGATAATTATGGGCCAGGATTACCAGGTTTCCGTCTGCGGGATTGCCTGCCATACGGCACGGTGACACGCGCAGGTTTGCATAACTCCACTGGTTCTGTACCGGAAGCTGCAACTCCAGCGTCGGGAATGTGACCACGCCCAGGTAGTAATGACCATCCAGCTCTACCGGTTCCACTGGCTCCGCTGCCGCATCCTCAATCGGAGCGAATTCTGCCGCTGGCCTCGGCGTAACGGTCCGAATCGACACCTGAGCCAGAATCGGTGTCAGCTCTTCCATCACAGCATCCGCCTCTTCCCCTGCGGTTATTTCCTGATTGAAATTATAAAGTGTGAGGCCCACTGCGCACAGGATCAGCAGTAAACCCGATGCGAGCCAAATAGTCCCGCGGCGTTTATGATTCATGATTCGCTTTTCTCTTCATATACAGCCCGATTGCTACAAACACCACGCCGCCTGCCGCCATCACAGGTACAGGCCACCAGAGCAAGCCTGTCTGAGGCAGCTCCGCAAGGGGAGGCGTATCATCAGGAATTTCAATGCCGGGATCTGGCTCCTCCGGCAGATTTCCTAATGGTACGTCCTCCGGCCCGATCTCAATATCTGGTTCCCCGCCCTGCGGCACATCGGGATCGTTGATGTCATCTTCCTCCGGCGGCTCCTCGGACGGCGCCGGGGCTTCAGAGGGCACAGGCTCTGCGGAGGGAACAGGTTCCACGGAAGGCATGGGCTCCCCGGAAGGAACAGGTTCACCAGAAGGCATGGGCTCCCCGGAAGGAATAGGTTCCCCGGAAGGCTCCGGGCCTCCCGTCGGCTGGGGTGTAATTTCCGGCACAACTGGAAGCGGCGTATAGGTTGTGAACTTAATCCGCGCCGTCAGGTAATTGTTCACCACCCCATCGTACACAAAGGGAATGTTTACAATAAACGGGACCGGCGTATACCGTGTGCCACTAATCCAGGCGGCAGAGCTGCTCGTTACCAGATACAGCCCGTCCTTCAGCCCCCGGAATTGTGCCACGCCGTCCGTCATCACGCTGTTGGTTCCGATGGCGGTGCGTTTGGTCTCCTCCATTTTGACATCGCCTTCAGGTGCTTGCGCTTTGATCTCCTCAGCGTGCTGGTTGATATATTCCCCAAAGGAAACCAGCAGCCTTTTCTGGAGGTCGGAGCCGGCCGCCTCGTCGGTGATTGACCGCCCGCCCATAATCTCATTGACGTCAATGCCGCAGTCCTGGAACGCCTCCGTCAGAGCATACATATAGACGCCGTCTTCATTGGACACAACGTCGGCAATTCTGTACGCCGTATACACGACAGGGTTGCTCTCCGTGCTGTTGACCGGTGTATCCTTCGGGGCATACACAACGTTCAGCACTGAAAAGTCTTCGGACGGCACCGCCAGCGCAGGGGCCGTGAGGGAAAGCGCCATCACAAGGCCCAGCAGTACGGCGCTCAATTTTCTCAGTTTCTTCATTATGGCGATACCACCATTCTATTCAAAATTCCGTTTTGGTTACTTGCTTTCCTCTTCATTTTCCAATTTACTGTCCCACTGCCGGCCATCGCTGGCAAACATCACCACAAGAAGCACAATGAACAGCGGAACAGCCACCACTGCCGCCACCAGCATCGGCTCCACCTGAATCGCTTCCGACGTTACCCGGATGCTGCGCACCGCCTCTGTCTCTACGCGGTGTCCGCGTACCAGGATGCGGTGGGTGTTGATACCGTAGGGCGTACAGGTTACCAGAGTGCAGTAGTCTTTTCCGGGGCTGATCTGGAGCGCGCTTACGTCCTCCGGCAGGACAATGAGAATTTGGTCGATTTCATAGGTCAGCACTTCGTTGAGCACATACAGCATAAATTCGTCGCCTACGGCCAGCCGGTCCAGCTTTGTGAAAAGCTCCGCGCTGGGCAGGCCGCGGTGCCCAGACACCACAGAATGGGTCGATTCGCCGCCCACTGGCAGCGAGGTCCAATCCACGTGGCCGATAGCCACTTGGAGCACCGATTCAGTGGTGCCATGATAGATGGGAAGGGACACGTTAATCATGGGTATTTCGATATAGCCCATGATCCCGTCGCTTTCGACATTGAGGATGGATTCATACTCGGCCTTTTCCTCTTCGGAGGGGAGAAAGGGGTTGCTCCGCTCCAGGATGCGCCGGTTATAGGCCTCCGCCTCGGCGTAGAGACGGCCGTACTCCTCCTCGCTCAGCCCGGAAACCGCTTCGGCGTAGGACATAATTGCGCGGGAGGAGTGAAAGGAATTCCACCAGTCGGAGACCGTCGGATAAGCCAAGATCGCGAGGCCCGCTATGAAGATCAGGATCAATAGAATTGTCGAACCCTTCTTTTTCATAGCGGGCCTCACTTTGCTTCATCAATCAGTTATGCCGGACCCGGAACAGGTGGTGTGTTCAGGCGGCGCTGCGCTTCTTGGTGATGAACAACACGGCTGCGCCGACCATCAGCAGACCGCCGGAGACGGTGAAGATCGTGGTGCCCATGCCGCCGGTGGAGGGCAGCTCAGCGCCGATGTTGTTCTGCACGTCAGCAGTGTAGGACACGACGTGCTCGCCGTCCTCAGCGTTTACAGTGATCTGCTTGGAGCCGATCAGCTTGTTGTAGCCGTTGGGAGCCTCAGTCTCAATCAGGCTATAGACGCCGTCAGCCAGACCCTTAAAGTCAGCAAAGCCGTTGTTATCAGTGGTAACGACACAATCGTTATCCTGTTCATCAACCCAAGTCACCACGCCGTCCACTAACTTGTAGAACTTGCCGTCGCTGTTGGTCAGAACGAACTTCGCGTTGGCCAGCTTCTTGGTCTCATCATCTTTATCATCGCCGGTGTATTTGTTCACAACGATATTGGAGTTGTAAACGTCAGCATTCGGGTTATTGGGAACTTCAATGGGGTCACCATCGGTCTTATAGGTAGCGGAAACGGTATTCTCCATCTTCCCGGTGCCGCTCACAGTGGCGGTATAGGTGATAACGATATTAACGCCGTTCTCATGCAGGCTCTCACCAATCTCATTGATCCAGGGAAGAGTGATTGTGCCGTTCATAAACTGAGCAGCATCACCGGTAATGGGGGCCTCGTTACCAATCTTGATGCTGGTCACGGTTACGTTAGTCAGAGCGCCGTTAGCAAAATCATCGCTGATGGTGTACTCAGTAACCTTCACAGCCGCATCGCCCTGATTAGCGCCGGGAACCCAGTTCACGGTCTTGAGGGTCACAGTGTAGGTAGCGGTCGTACCCATCTCAAAGACAGTACCATTGACGGTCTTACCATTGTCAGGCCAAACAGGGGTGGTGGTGGTGTTCTTGTCGGTCACGGTAGCTGTGGGGTTGGTGCTGTTTACGGTGATGGCAGAGCCGCCACCCACGTTGGACATGATTACATAGTAGCCATAGGGAACAGTGACCGTAAGAGCGCCGCCATTGATGTTGGTTACAGTCTTATATGCAGTCGTACCCTCGGCCCAAGTCTTCAGCGCGGCAAACATAGCACTCTCATCAGCATTTTCCTTCATTTGGACCTGACCATAAGCATCCTTCTGGAAATAGGCTTCCAGGCTTTCGGGGATATTGCCCTTGTAAGCGATACCATCTGTGCCTTCGTCCTTGTCTGCATCGTTGACCGTAGCGGTAAACAACTGATAGAATTTGTAGGTAGCGCCCTTAGCGGCGTTGGTGATGGTGATAGTGCCCTCTCCATCTGCAGCAAACGCGGGCAGGGCCAGCGCCAGGGTCATGACCAGGGCCAGAGCGATACTGGCCAGCTTCTTCATTTTCTTCATTTGATTTTTCTCCTTTTCAAATATTTTTCAGGGGATTGACAACGGTTCAATGTCTGATTGCTCCTCCTTTCGGCATTGTTTGGGGGCTCTTCTGTTTACAAAGGCTATTGTAAACAGGCCGCCTCACATCTCGCATTACATTTAAGGGAATTACTGCATTTTCCCAAAATGTATTTTAGTTTTGATGCGGGGCGTGGAACTCCTGCTGGGCGGGTGCGGGCTTACGCCCGCTCCCGGCCCTTTTTCTTTACTTCAATCATCAGCAACGCCGCGCCAATCATCAAGGCAATGCCGGTGAAGGTGTAAACTGCGGTACCCATGCCGCCGGTGTGGGGCAGCTCTGCGCCGGGGTTGTTGGGGACGGTGATGACGATGACTCCGTCCTTGGTTTCGGCCTTCAGGGGGCTTGCAATGCCGCCGTTGAAGATGACCCCGCCGTTGGAGTTGACGCGGATTGTGGTATCGCCCGCCATGGCGCGGTAGCCTGCCGGGGCCACGGTTTCCTTGAGATGATAGGTCTTATCAACGTCGATGCTCCATGCTTCCTCAGAAACATAGCCGTTATCCGCAGACGTGCCGCTGAAGACTACCTTGCCGTTTTCATCGCACAGCTCGAACGCCGCACCTGCCAGCGGGTTGTTGGAACCGTCGGTCTTGTAGAGCTGAACCTTGACCTGGCTGGGATTGTTGGTGACTGTGACCACAAAGCACTTATTGGTCTCATCGTATTGAATATCCGCAGCACTGCTTCCAGCGCCATCCTTAGTCAGTGTGAGATTGCCATTCTCATCCACGCCCACGGTAAGGTTGATGGAGCCGTTCAGCTTCTGGTAGTCGGGACTGTTCCAGGTCTCAGTCAGTGTATACGTCTTGCCATACGCAAAGCTGCCCAGGGAAACCGTACCCTTGCTGTCGTCGTTAGCATCGCTGGTCGTAACCGCTGTGCCATCCAGCGTAAAGGGAACGCCGCCCAGCCTGTTGCCCTGCGCGTCCACCTTTACCAGCGTGACAGGGACGGTTTTAGCCCTATTGGTGATGGTGATCTCATAGGCGTCGCCAACCCTTCTAAACTCATCGCCCGTCAGCGTAAGCGCACCATCGGAATTCTTTTTGACTGTAAATGTGATCTTTGCCGCGTCGGTATAGCCCGCAGGAACCTTCGTCTCGCTCAGGGTGAACTGGCCCTCACGAACCGAGAATTCAGCCAAACCGGCTTCATTTGTGATGTGCGGATTGTTTTCGCCATGCAGCGCGTATTCTTTGCCGCCCTGATAGACGGTAAACTCAGCGCCTGCCAGCGGCTGACCCTCCTCATCCACCTTGTGGATCCTGATGAGCAGCGTCTCCTTCTGCTTCAGCTCCAGTACACGCACCCCGTTCGGCCCGCCGTTCTCGTTGTAGACGTACTCGAACTCTTCCTGATACAGGTCCTTCAGCGGGAACCTATTGAGGTAGTCCGCCCCAAGCTGCTCCAAGATGCTTTCGCCTTCCACCACCACGTCGCGCCCGTTGAACTGGGTATTCTCCCCACCCAGTGCCACAGTGACATTGCCGCCTTGATTCGGGACGACAGTCTCCAGGGTGATATAGTGGTTTCCATCTGTCTTGCCGGGGGAGACCAAGAACACGTCTGTGGCGTTGCTCTCGAACCCTGCGCCCTCATACAGGTGGAACTGGCCGTTCTGATAGACTGCATATTCCTTGGCGTTTTTCAGCGTGATGCCATTCTGGAGGTTCAGTGTGCCGTTGTTGGTGATGAGCCTTGCGCCGGAACCGTTGCCGTCCAGGGTCAGGCCGCCGATGCCGCCCTCAAAGGTGACGGTCTTTCCGCTGGCGATGGTGATGGTAGTGCCGGACAGTGTGGCGGTGCAGGGAGTGCCGGAACGGGTGTCGTTTGACAGCTCTCCCGAATAGGAGGAACGAATGGTCAGATTGTGATTGATGTTGATATCCACGCCCTCAAGGGTATTTCCGTAGAAGACAAGGGTATCGCCGTCTTGAATATATGGCTGAGCGGGCCGCGAATCGTTAGGCGCTTTCACAGGATTCTGACCCAGCACCGCATCGCCGAGTGTTGCGTACCACTCGCCGGTTCTGGTATTCAGCACGGCACCGACGTAGAAACGGATGACCGGGTAAGTTCCCTGTCCGCTTCCGCCATAGTACTCCAACCCCATCCGGGTTGTAGTATCGTGGCTGTTCATGAAAATCAGTTTATTCGCGTCGGCAGGAACAACACTCTTGTGAGTCGCAGGAGGCGTATATCCACTGTTCATCACTATGTCGCCAGATTTCCATTTTTCCACATCACGGAGGAAAACGGGTACCCGCACACTATTAGGAACTTGATCCTCCCATTTGCCAATGGAGTTGCCATGATGCAGGGCCACACCTACCGCATTACCCTGGAACGGATTGCTGGCCGTCTTGAGCCGTGTCTCGCCATATTTCTGTTCAATCGCTACGGCCATTTTACCAATATAGCTGCTTGTACCACCTGTGTTGCCTTCTTGGTTAAAAATTTCAATGTTGCCGCCTTGCGTACTGGGGTTAAAGGCGGCGCCATCGGAAACCGTAGTGCTGGTCAACAGGACGCCGGTACCATAGTTGGAATTGGAAATAGTGCTGTCTGTAATATGACTGCCATTGATCATCATCAGCAGACCGCCGTCCCGGATTTGGATAGCCACAGGCTGGCTGATTGAACCGTTGGCGTCAAAACCGGTGTATGTGTTAATTTGTTTCGCGGCGTTATCAATGATCACGTTGCCCTTCATCTGCATTGCGGGGGTGTTCTGATGCATATCAATCAAATAACCAGCAAACCCGCCGCCACGTGTGATTTTGACCCCTCCTAATCCGCTTGCATCCCAGACTTCAGTAGCGCCATTGATGGGATGTCCATTGATTTTTTGATTATCGTTGCTTACGTCATAGGTGGCAGACATCATAAAATCAATGGTAACACCAGACAACTGGCTGACATACGGATTTGTTTTCATTGCATTGATGATCTGTTCGATTGTCGTTCCGGGATTAAAAATACCACTTGCATGGTCAACAGGATATCCATTCTCGAAAGGCTTTGTCCCATTTGGTAAATAGACCAATTCAAAGACTGGCACAGCCCCTTCCGGCTGCTTTCCTGCCAAAAAGCTTGGCGATGTAGTCCCTGGCATCATATACCTGTGGCCATAGAGAATTTCCATACGGTCATCCTTGACCCAACCAGCGTTGCCAAAAGCATTTGCGATAGTCGTTGCCGTTACAGAGAAGCTATCCTGCTGGTAGGCAATCACCGCGCCGCCATCGGCGGTATCAACATCCACCTCGCTGATAGTCTCGGCGCCCTTATCCGCGAAGTGGACGATTTTCAGGGTTCCTTCTCCGTCCACCGCCGCCGCGTCGTCATAGGTGATCTCCACGTTGACGGGGGCCGCAGGCTCGATCTTTTTGCCGTTGTAGCGCAACTCGATGTCATAGAACCGGGCGCTCTTCAGCTCATAGCCGCCGCTGAACAGCAGGTCGAGCTGGTCCTCTACACTGACGCTGGCCGGATCAACCTCGCTGGGGTCCAGGTTCAGCGCCTTTTCCGTCCGCTCGAAATACTCCTGGTAGGCGTCGGAGCCTTCCTCAATTTCCTTCAGCGTCATAACGGTGCCGGTGGGCAAGCCTGCGTCGGAGCCGTAGCTCACCTTGACGGTGAAGCCCTCGCCCCGGTAGACCTGCTCGCCGGGGTTGCCCAGGGTAATGACGATGACATAGGTGGAGAACTCGCCGGAATCGAAGCTCACCTGATCCCGCTCAAACTCCGCGTTTTCGACCACGGTGGTTTCAGTTTCGCCGATATGGACCAGCTTGTAGTTCTCCGTATCGATGGCGGTTTGGGGCTTGATAACCACGCTGATCGGCTCGCTGGGCTCGATTTCCTCTCCGTCCGCATTGTAGAAGGTGATGTCAACGGCCTGCACAATGCCGATCTCGCCGCCCACGGTCTCGCTCACGGTGTCGATCACGTCCTCCGCGTCCACCAGGGACACCACCATAGTGGTTCCCTCGGGGAATGCGGTGGCGGGTGCGCTGACGTGTACATCCATGCCGCCCGCACTGCCGGAAAACTCCACGGTCGCGTCAGGCTCTTCGACCTCCCCAGCCTCACCGGGGATCTCGGGGGACTCCGGTTGCCCGGCCCTGGGGCTCAGATCGACGATGGCGTAGACCGAGAAGCCATCCGTCATCGCGGCGATTTCGCCGCTGGTGTTCTCCACCGGGTCGGGATTCTCAAAGGGCGCGGCCTCCTGCTCCTCCGGCATATCGGAAGGCTCCGGGACCTGCGCCGGCCCGTCTGCGTTTTCTTCGTCGCTGACCTGCTCCGGTTCGGCGCTCTCCTGCTCCCCGGCGTCCGCGCCAGGCAGGCTGCTCTCCTCTTCGGCGGCGTCCTGAGCGGGTTCGCCGCTCTCCTCTGCATTGGGAGCCTCGGGCAGAGCGCTCTCCTCCGGCTCCACAATCTCTGCGGGCTCCTGCACGCTTTCGCCGGGCTCCGGCTGGACCTCATCCTCGCCGAGCTGGATGGCAACCTCGCCGTCCCCGTCCAGCACAGCCAGCAGTGTGGTGGCCCCATTGTCATCCAGATGGACGATGGCAGGCTGCGACGCCTCGCGGATCAGCTCCGACTGAAGCACCAAACGGACCGCCTTGGACGGCTCGATTTCATTGCCGTTGTACTCCAATGCAATGTCCAGTACCCGGAGAATCTCCGCGTCCATGCTCTCGTCTCCGTCCAGCGCCGCCGTCCGGATCAGCTCGACCTCATCGTCGGTCAGCCGGCGCAGTGCGGCGCTTTCGTCCGCCTCGACGTCGTCCGGCAGCAGCACCCGTCTGAGGGCCATCGTCGCGTCCGCCGGTACGGCCCTGCCGTCCGTCTCAATACGCACGCTTACGCCGTCCAGCTCTCCGGCCAGATCTGCCGTCTTTGTGATCGCCGGCAGAACCAGCGAATACGTTGTGGCAAACACCACGACGAGGGCAAGCGTACGGACCATCGCTTTCCGCACCCTGCTACCGCCCATAATCGCCTTCACCAAGTTTTTCACAGCTTACACTCCCCTTTGTTTGGAACTTGTTAATCGACTTTTCCGAATTCGTTCAGTGGCCAGACGCGGAACACGATTTTCCCCACAAGCTGCTCCTCCGCCACACAGCCGATTGCCGTGCTTCTTGAATCCACAGATACGCTACGGTTGTCGCCCATCACGAACACGCGGTTTTCCGGCACCTGATAGGGCAGCTCAATGTCGCATTCCCCGAAGGCCTGATCAACGAGGTACGGCTCGTCGATCTTCACATTGTCCACGTAGACCGTGCCGTCCTCCGCAATATCCACCCATTGGCCGGCCTGACCGATTACGCGCTTTACCAAAATCTTATTGTTATAGTAAAAGGCCACAAGATCGCCTGTCTCCATCCTGCCGCCGCGAACACTTACAACGAAATCCCCCTCATAAAGGGTGGGATTCATGGATGTGCCGTATATTTGCAGCACCGGCAGCAGCAGCACCGCTACCAGCACCGCCACCGCCGCCACAGTTACCATTGCGTAAACTGTCGTTTTCAGGCTCCACATATAGCGGTTTTTACTGCCCACCCGCTGAGCTTCCAGTAGAAGCTGCTCCCGTGTGGGCCGATCAGCGCTGCCCGGAGGCTTTTCTTCTTCCTCCTCTTCGGGTTCTTCCTCCCCGTTGGCCTGGCACAGCTCATCAAGGCACTCGGAAACCATGTCCCGTTCCTTTGTATCCAGCCTGCTTCCGCTGCGCAGGATGGCCTCGGCCAACGTCCCCATCTGCGTCAGGTGCAGCTCACGGTCCGCGATCCGCTCCTTCAGCCGTTGGTTCTCCCGTTCCAAACGCTCCGCCTTACCGGTCTGTTCGGCGAGCAGCTCCACCAAGCGCCTGCGGCTGAGTTTTTCCACTTGCTTCTGTGTCATACCAGATCCCCCCTGCATCCGCCTAACGCACTGTCCAGCAGAAGGATCAGCTCCAGCACGCTGCGAAAGGCCTGCTCTCCGCCGCCCTCTATCCAGGTCACGCTCCCCTGCCAGCTTGCGTGTTGGCGAAACAGGAGGCGGATAATAAATGTTCCGCACATTCCTGTCTGCGGTCCAGGGGCAAGGTTCACACGGGGGGATAAATCCACCGGCGGCGGCGTAAAGGAACGCTTTGCCGTAAACGACTGAGGGAAGTGCACCGCGTCGAACAGAGCTTCTGTGCTGGTGAGGAATTGCACAAGGCCTTCAAACTCCTTACAGCCGCCCTCCAGTCCAGCGTTATAGCAGCGCCCCTTCATTACGCCGCGCTCATAGGAATCGACGCACAGGCGGGTGCTACGGTAGTTCTCTCCGCTCAGTTTTAACATTGCGTCTTCTCCCCCTTTCCCGTGTATGACCTTACTTTACCAGCGGCGGATTACAAATCGCATTACATTGAGCGTCTGTAATGCAAAAAGCAAAAAATATCATGTATTATTTCTGTGGCCATGTCCGCTTCTGTGCCTGATCCCCGCTTTCAAACATTGGCTCCAGTGGAAACACGACGGACTGTATCCGAATCGGCGACCTGGGATACGCGCTGAAGAACGCCTGCACCACCCGTTCGCACACCTGCGTACTGTTTTCATAATTGGCCTGTACGAACATCAGAATGTATTGGGATGCGCTGCAGCACGCAGCAATGTCCCCGGTGCGCAAGCTCTTGCTGATTTGGGCATGAAGCTGCTCCATCGCGCGCTCCATGCTGCGCATTGAAAGCGGCTTGCCGTCCCTGCCCAGCAAAGAGAGTACCCCGATGTGGATTGCATCTCCCCGCCGCGCTGCTGCGCGTGCTTCTGCCTGGTAAAATAATTTGAAGGACGAGTAATCACATATGAGCGCACCGGGAACCGGATCACGCTCCTGCAACTGGCTTCGAATGCTGTCCGGCGTGAGGGCGCTTCCTCCTGCGTTGAGCACCAGTTCCTGATAGACGCGCTGCGTTTCCTCCTCCGGAATGACGCCCAGCTCTTTATAAAGCAGCGTACGCAGCTCCTCGTAGGCCGCCGCCGCGCCCGCTATATCGCCAAGGCCAGTGTAGGCATACATCAGCCAGCGGTACAGCGGCTCATGATAAGGTGACACACGAATTGCCTCACGGCAGTACTCCGCTGCCTCGCAAGCCAGCCCAGACTCAATTAAAACCGGCGCTGCCTTTTCTAACGCCGCAATGTAAAGCTCCCGGTAATATTCGGCAAAAGGCTCCACCCATGGCTCCCCAGCCAGGCACCGGAGGAAGTCCCCGCAGAACAGCTTCAGCATCTTCCTGCAGTACTCTGTGCGCTTTGGCCCCTCGGGGATGCCGGCGCGGACCATGGACTCGAACCGCTCCGTGTCCAGCTCAACGGCGGCGTCCGGATTCCAGCCATACATACCGTTCTGGGTTATGACGAGGGACAGCCCCACCTGTTCTTCGATTGGCTCAATGGTGCGCCGCGCCCGGTAAAGCGTGGTTCGAAGCGCGGCGACGGGCGCAACGTTCTTCTTATCGCCGCCAAGTATGTGGATCAGCTCATCAACCGGCACCATCCGCTCCCGGTTGCAAATCAAATAGGCCAACAGATTTTTTACCTTGCGGGAACGGTCGTTCCCGCCACCAACCACTACATCGCCGCAGAACAGGGAAAACTCTCCGAACATCTGTACCTTTACTGCATTTTCACTCATAAGCCGCAACCTCCGGTTCCTCAGCACAGTCTGCCGGACTGCACGACCTCCGCAACCGTGCCAAAGGGCCCCACATCCACCCTCAAAATTAGACAGAATTACACTTTTGTCTGAAAAATGCGGCATAGAGCAAGAGATTTTGGAAATGGCGGCTAAAAAAGGCATAAAGACTGAAGCTGCAAAATATACTG
>CATJRT010000268.1 GCA_949742895.1 uncultured Eubacteriales bacterium
AGGGAAGTATCACCTGCTGAAGTCAGTACCTGATCCGATATGACAATCTTTCTTTTTCCAAATCAGGGCGGCAGGTCAAGTCTGTTCTCGTCGGGCGGCGTTTGTTCTTCCGTAATTCCTGCACCCGCGCCCATGTGTCGGCGTTATGACTTTATCCTCTTTCAGAATACGGGCAATCTGCGGCGCCCCGTAACCGCCCGGACAAAGGGTAAATATCCGCTTGACTACTGTATGCGGGAATTGGGCCGTGAATACGGCGCACTAACTCCGGAGGGGATTGTTGTAAAGAAGACAGACACATTTTACTGGGCAAAGGGGCATAGCTTTAATTGTGCAAAAGCTATCCCCGATGGAATGGCGCTGATGACTGAGTCAGACAAACCTCATACAAAGCACCAGGAACCCTTTAATTGCTGTTCAGAATGGGCGGTCTGGGGGGAGGACGGTAGCAGCATCGAACCTCGGCTTATGCCCGATGAGACGATACCTCTTTTGCGTTTTGGTTATCCAAAGAGCAAGGAGAAACCTCTGCGTCTGGATAAAAACGGAAATGTGCTGTCCATGAGCCTTACCGCTACTCGGCGCATGTCAGAAGAAACCGCTAAAATTTTTGAAGAACTTTTCTGATATTGATTTATCAGGGGGATTTTATTTTTATGATAAAATCCCCCTTGACAAAACGGTTAGCATATGCTATCCTATTAAAGCGGTTAGCGAAAACTAACTATCATGTTAACTTCTCCTCCATGTTTCGAACCAGAGAGCTGCCCACGCCGTCCGGCGTGGGCAGCTCTCTTTGTATACGCGTGCGTCTGCTTTGGCGTTCTCTGACCTGCCTGTCCGGCAAACCGCTCCATGCAAAAAACTTAGTACTATTTTGCAGAAATTTACCCTGTTTTTTGTGCGAATTGACGCTTCCCTATTAAAAAATATCTGTGTATACTTTTTGCATGACCAAATTTAAGGAGAAAGGAAACGATATGTTCAAGCTATTATCAAAATCTATCCGGGAGTACCGCCGGGCTACCATCGCCACCCCGATCCTTGTGGCAATGGAGGTTGTGATGGAATGTATCATTCCATTTATCATCGCTGAGCTGGTCAACCAGATCAGCGCAGGGTGCGAGATGGGCGTCATCGTGCGCTACGGTGTGCTGCTCATTGCCATGGCGGCGCTGGCGTTGCTCTTCGGCAAGTCGGCGGGCACCACCTGCGCCACCGCCTCCTGCGGCTTTGCCCACAACCTGCGTAAGGATATGTTCTATCAAATTCAGGACTTTTCCTTCGCCAACATCGACAAATTTTCCACATCCTCCCTGGTCACCCGGCTGACCACAGACGTGACCAACGTGCAGTTCGCCTTCATGATGATCATCCGCTCCGCCATCCGATGCCCGCTGATGTTGGTATTTGCCTTCTTTATGGCGTTTTACATGGGCGGTTCTGTGGCGTTCATTTTCATGGCCACCATCCCGGTACTGGGCGTTGGGCTGGCCCTTATCATCTGGCGGACCATGCCCCTGTTCAAGCGGGTGTTTAAAAAATACGACGCGTTGAACGAATCCATTCAGGAAAATGTCCAGGCCATGCGGGTGGTGAAGTCCTTCGTCCGGGAGGACTATGAAAAGAAGAAGTTCGCCGCCGCCGCCGGGGATGTGTGCGCCGACTTTACCCGTGCGGAAAAAATCCTGGCGCTGAACAACCCGCTGATGCAGTTCTGTATGTACACAGCCACCAGCTTCATCCTGGGTTTCGGCGCGTACCTTGTCATCAGCAGCCGGGGGCTGGAGCTGAACGTGGGCAACCTGTCTTCCATGCTCACCTACAGCTTCCAGATCCTTATGAGTCTGATGATGCTGTCCATGGTGTTCGTTATGATCACCATGTCCGCAGAGTCCGCCAAGCGCATCGCCGAGGTGCTTCAGGAGCGCAGCACCATCACCAGTCCGGAAAATCCCGTCGTCCAGGTGGCGGACGGGTCCATCGACTTCGACGGCGTGAGTTTCAAGTACTCCGAGCGCGCTGAGCGCATGGCCCTGTCCAACATCGACCTGCACATCCGCTCCGGCGAGACCATCGGCATCCTGGGCGGCACCGGATCGTCCAAGTCCTCTCTCATCCAGCTCATTTCCAGGCTGTACGACGCCATCGAGGGTACGGTAAAGGTGGGCGGCGTGGACGTGCGCAGCTACGACCTGGAGGTGCTGCGCAGCCAGGTGGCAGTGGTGCTGCAAAAGAACGTGCTGTTCTCCGGCACCATTAAGGAAAACCTGCGCTGGGGCAACAAGGACGCCACCGATGAGGAGCTGGCCGAGGCCTGCCGTCTGGCTCAGGCGGATGAGTTTATCCGGCAGTTCCCCGACGGGTACGACACCTACATCGATCAGGGCGGAACCAATGTGTCCGGCGGGCAGAAGCAGCGCTTGTGCATCGCACGGGCGCTGCTGAAAAAGCCCAGGGTGCTCATTCTCGACGACTCCACCAGCGCCGTGGACACCCGCACCGACGCCCTCATCCGCAAGGCGTTCAAAGAGTTCCTGCCCAACACCACCAAGATCATCGTGGCCCAGCGGGTGGCCTCGGTGGAGGACGCGGACCGCATCCTCATCATGGACGGCGGCTCCATCGCCGCCATCGGTACTCACGCCGAGCTGCTGGCCTCCAGTCCCATCTATCAGGAGGTCTATGAATCTCAGAACAGGGGAGGTGAGCAGGATGAAGCCTGAATTCAGCAAGGGAACCCTTGACCGTCTGGTTCGCACCCTGTTTCAGTTTTATCCTGTGATGCTGCCGCTGACACTGGCGTGTATTCTGTTCAGCGCCGTGGTGGGCGCCATCCCCACAGTGTTCATGCAGCAGATTATCGCCGTCATTGAAAGCAGCGTCCGGTCCGGGGACTGGGCGGCCGCCTCCGGCGAAATTCTCCGGCTGGTGGCCATCTTGGCCGGCCTGTACGCGCTGGCCCTGGTGAGCACCTTTACCTGGACCCGGCTGATGGCAATTATTACCCAGGGCACCCTGAAAAAGCTGCGCTGTAAGATGTTTGACGGGATGCAGGACCTGCCCCTGCACTACTTTGACACCACCAATCACGGCGACATTATGAGCTATTACACCAACGACATAGATACACTGCGCCAGATGGTGTCCCAGTCTTTTCCCCAAATGCTCAGCTCAGGAGTCATCATTCTGTCCATCTTTTTCATTATGATGTGGTACAGCGTCTGGCTGGGTTTGGTGGTGCTGGCCGGAGTATTCTGCATGACCCAGATCACAAAACGGGTGGGCGGAGGCTCCGCCAAGTACTTCCGCCGCCAGCAGGAGGCGGTAGGCAAGCTGGAGGGCTTTGTGGAGGAGCTGATGAACGGTCAGAAGGTGGTTAAAGTATTCTGCCACGAGCAGGAGACGGAGCATGACTTCGACGTGCTCAACGACCAGCTTTATGACGACTCACAGAAGGCCAACAACTACGCCAACACCCTCATGCCCATCCTGAACAACATGGGGAACGTGCTGTACGCCATCGTAGCCATGGTGGGCGGACTGCTGCTGCTGTCCGGGGCGCCCAACCTGTCCCTGTCCGGGGCGGCGCTGAGCATCAGCATCGTGGTGCCCTTCCTGAATATGACCAAACAGTTCTCCGGCAATATCAGCCAGGTGTCCCAGCAGGTGAACCTGGTGGTCATGGGCATGGCAGGTGCACAGCGCATCTTCAACCTGATGGACCAGCAGCCCGAGGTGGACCAGGGAACCGTCACCCTGGTGAACGTGAAGGAACAGGCGGACGGCTCCCTGACGGAGTGCGCGGAGCGCACCAACGTCTGGGCCTGGAAGCAGCCCATGCCTGACGGCTCCGCCCGCTATACCCGCCTCACCGGAGACGTGCGGTTCCAGGATGTGGACTTCGGTTATGTGCCGGAAAAGACGGTGCTCCATGATGTGACCCTGTTCGCCGAGCCGGGCCAGAAGGTGGCCTTCGTGGGAGCCACCGGCGCAGGCAAGACCACCATCACCAACCTCATCAACCGTTTCTACGACAT
>CATJRT010000269.1 GCA_949742895.1 uncultured Eubacteriales bacterium
CAGGCACGATGGTGGAAACGCTATCGCCCTTTTTGGCGGCGTGAACCGCAATGATGGATCTTCCGTTTCTGGCATGGATGGCTCCCTCCGCCGTGTCGTTCTGGCCCCCGCTGCCGCTGTACTGGCGGGATCCGATACTCTCGGAGCACACCTGACCGGTGAGATCCACCTGTAGACAGGTGTTGATGGACACCATATTGTCGTTTCTCGCAATCACCACCGGATCATTGAGGATTTTCGCATCCATCAACTGAACACAGGGATTTTCATGGATGAACTCATAAAGCTGTGCATCGCCGTACACAAAGGCCGCCACTATTTTACCTGGGAATAGGGTCTTCTTCCGCCCGGTAATCACCCGTTCCCTGGCCAACTCCACAATGGAGGACGAGAGCATTTCCGTGTGCACACCCAGATCCTTTTTTCCGTGGAGTGCTTTGGCCACCGAATTGGGAATGGCACCGATTCCAAGCTGGATAGTGTCTCCATCGTTCACCAGAGCAGCCACGTTCCTGCCAATGGCCATGTCTGTTTCACTCAAGGGTATTTCGGGCAGCAGTTGGGGTTTTGTGTCCACCTCGTACAAATAGTCGATCTCGCTAATGTGTACCTCATTGTCGCCATAGACGTTGGGCAGGTTGGGGTTGACCTCCATCATCACAATATCCGCCCGCTCCATCATCTGCCGCTCATAGGCCAGTGACAGGGGCAGACGCACAAAGCCGTGCCGATCCATGGGCGTGCAGCCGGAGATAAAAACGCTCACCCGCTCATGGGGGAACCGCTCGGTCATGGCATGATAATGCACCGGAGTGTATGACACAATCTCCGGGGCCCCCTTGCGGTTCCCGGACATATAAAACCAGGGATTGCAACGGATCCTGCCATAGCAGGCCGGATCGTTCAAACACAGGAAGGGCGGCAGGCGGTCACTTCCGCTGTTATACAGCTCTATAGGACGGGTCAGTCGGGGCACAATGGTGTGCAGCTGGGCAAGGAACGTTTCCGGTTCCTGGCCCGCGCCCCCGGTCACTATCACGCCACCGTCCGGCACCAACTCCAGTGCCCGCGCTGGGGAAATCAGCTTTTCCCGGTACATCCTCTCATAGGTATTCAGCATTGTCGCCTCCCTTCGTCAAAGCTTTCCGTGGAGACGGAGAAGTTCCAGCAGCATATTGTCCCGGAACCGAATAATCTCCTCATTGGTCCGGCCGCATGAGGGCTCCCGGTGCACCATCTCCTCCAGCACCCCCTTCTGGGCGAACTCCGACCAGCCCTCCGGAAATTTGCTCCAGGTGGCCATATCGGCCAGCCACGTTTCCGCCGAGGGCGACATATGATCGTGGGCGTGGCGGAAGCCTCCCGCGCCTCCGGCTAACTGGTTCACCAGATTGGGTCCCATGATGGCCCAGCGCAGACCCGGCCCAAAACACACCGCCTTGTCCACGTCCTCAATGGAACACACACCTTTTTGTACCAGATCGGTGGCCTCCCGGGCCAGGGCGATCTGAAGTCGGTTTGCGATAAAGCCCAGCGTTTCCCGGTTCAGCACGATGGGTTCCTTCCCGATTTCGGTGTAAAACGCCTTAGCAGTGTCCACGGCCTCCTGGCTTGTCTGCTCCCCCTTGGTGATCTCTACCAGGGGAATCAGCAGCGGCGGGTTGTAGGGGTGACCGCCCAGACAGCGATGGGGGTATTGGGACGCCTTGGCAATTTTGGTGATCAGCAGGCCTGAGGTGCTGCTGGCGTAGATTGCGTCCCGGGGGGCAGAGCGGTCTACCGCCTCCATAATGCTCCGCTTGACGCTGTAGTTTTCCGGCCCCGACTCCTGGATAAAATCAACGCTCTCCACCGCCTTGGACAGGTTGGTCGTGTATTCAATTCGGGCCATGGCCTGCTCCACATCTTCGGTGGTCAGGAAACCCTTCTCGGCCAGGAATCCAAGATCCCGGCGAATGCGGTGCTGGGCATCAGTCAGGAATTCCTCTTTGATATCATACAATCGCACGCTGCAACCGCGCCTGGCAAAGCAGGCCGCCCAGCTCGCGCCAATAACGCCCGCTCCAAGGCAGGCCACAGTCTGGATTTTTTTCATCGTTATGCGCTCCTTTCAGTTCTGCGGCAACGATTTTATCCCAGAAACTGTTTCATCCAGTACCTGGAAGAAGCGCAGGCCCGTCTCCATGGGAATCACGGCCTTGAACTGCTCAGCGGCCTTCACCACCGCCACCACCATGTCACTGTACGGGGTGGGAATGCCCAGATCTCGTCCAGCGGCACTCACCTGACCGTCAATAGCATCGATCTCCGTCCGGCGGCCCTTCTCCAGATCCTGAAGCATACTGGCCTTCAGCTTGCGGTGCGGGTTCCAGATCTCGCGAATTCTCTGCTTCTTTTCCGGCAGCTCGGACAGGCTGTTCAATTCCTGTTCCTCCAGATCGTACTGATCCAGCTTCTCCATATGGTAACCCTTGGCATGGCAGCACTTGATGGCCTCATCCATAATATGGGCCGCGCAGTTCAGAGCTGTGTCATTGTCCAGCACATCCCCGAAGGTACAGCCTAAAGCGGCGGACATACCGCTCATGGCAGCGTTGATCATCACCTTTAGCCAGCGTTCCCCCATCAGGTGGCTTGTAATATTGCATACGCCTGCCTGTCCTAAGAATTTCTGCACTTCCAGCAGCCTTGGAGTGACCTCCCCGCTGGGTTCTCCCAGGATGAACAGGACCTTGTTTTGCATCGAGTCGGCGTCGGAAGTGCACTCCACCACGCCGGGTGCCTTCCAGGTGGCACCGAACATCACAATGCCACCCATCGTGCGCTCCCAGCCCACATATTTGGCCACAGTTTCCTCCGGAATCCCGTTTTGCAGGGTAAGCACAATGCTGTTTTTGTCCAAGTGGGGTAGCAGGCTCTCCAGAGCCTCTCGGCTGGCGGTCTGCTTGCACAACAAGATGACCAGATCGTAAATCCCTGTCATCTGCGTCGGAGTCAAAGCGACCGCCGGTATGTTGAACTCCAGCGTCCCGGATACTGTGGCCCCTTTTTCGTTCAGGGCCTTCACGTTTTCCACGAAGGAATCGATCAGATCCACTGTTCCCCCGTTTTTCAAAATCAATGCCCCCGTTGTCATGCCGATAGAACCGGCACCCATGATTGCAGCACGCATGGTATAAAACCTCCTAACATTTTTGTCTGCTTAGTACATACGCAAAGGGTGTGCCAACTTATTTTTGCCATTTCCCACAGTGTTTTGGCACTTAACACTGAAAAAATGTAGTTATAAAATAACACCTGTTGTGTGTGGGCAACACAACAGGTGTTATTTCCAACCAACCTCGATCAAAAAATGCCGACCCGGAAGCACCTCCGGGCCGGCATAAGCCGGAAAAACATGACCGTCAGCTGGAACACGGACAAACCGCACCCCGGCTGACGGTCATGTTGTCATAGTTGTGGGAACTCCGCATGAAATTAGATGGTAACATGGATCTGATACCGCTTGATTTTAGAGTAGAGCGCAGTGCGATCGATGCCCAGTGCCCGGGCCGCAGCACTCTTATTGCCTTTGGCGTTGATGAGTGCCGCCAGAATAGCCTCCTTTTCTGCCTGCTCAACACTCTGCTTCAAATTTACCGAGTAGACAGAATCTGACAGGTCGGGAGCCTGCGCCATGCGGGAAAGCAGAAATTTGAAGTCCCTGTTTGTAAGCTCGCCTGCCTGCTTAAGCACGCAAGCCCGTTCAATGGCGTGCTGAAGTTCCCGGACATTTCCAGGCCACGGGTAACTACGCAGCAGATCATAGGCACTTTCATCCATGTGGAGGATGTTGGTTCCATTGGTCAGATTACATGCGGCGATGAAATGAGAGCAGAGCTGAGGTAGATCCTCCAGGCGGGACTTCAGCGACGGGGCGGCTATTTCCATAGAGTTCAGACGATAAAACAGATCCTGCCGGAACTTTCCCTCGTCCACCAGCTTCCAGAGATCGTGGTTGGTACTGCTGAGCACACGGATATTCAACGGGATGGTTTTATTGCTGCCCAGCGGCTCTACCTGGTGCTCTTGGAGCACCCGCAACAACTTGGACTGAAGCTCCATCGGCATCTCCGCAATTTCGTCCAGCAGGATTGTCCCTCCGTTGGCCATATCAAATTTACCCTTTTTCCCCATCCTGTTTGCCCCTGTAAACGCGCCGGGGGCATAGCCAAATAGCTCCGATTCCAAAAGATCCTTCGGGATTGAGGCACAGTTGATTTTAACAAAAGGGGCGTTTTTTCGAAGGCTACAGGCACAGATCGCGTCCGCGATCAATTCCTTGCCAGTTCCCGTCTCCCCAGTAATGCACACGGAGATGTCGGAGTTCGCCACCCGCTCAATCGTCCGGCGCAGCTCACGCATCACCTGCGACTGCCCAATCAGCCGGGCGATGACCTGATCCTTCTGGGAATGCTCTCCACCACTTTTCTGTAGGCGCATTGCCTCGTCAGCCACCTCAAAAAGCTGTTTAAAGCTGGTAAACGTAGTGATGCCTACCGCGCCGATAACCATCCCGTCCCGCCATACCGGAGTACGGCTGCATACATTGCTGGATTCCCAATCAAGTCCCCGGTCAGGGTAATATACCCGGATACAGTTGCTTTTCGCTTCCCTGTTCTCGACTACCAAGGGAAGTTCCGACCATGGGAGAATATCAGATACCTGCTGCCCGATGATATCCGTCCTGAGCATCCCCAGCGCGTCGGCATATTGTTTGTTGATATAGACAATGCGGTTTGAACCGTCAATCGCAATGAAATAAGGCAGCGATTCAAAAACTGCCCTAGCAAAGTCCGCAAACTCTGGACTCTGTTCAAAGTCAATCAAGGAATCCACAAAGCGAGCCCTCCTTTACCGCTTAACCCAACAACGCACTGTCGCCAGCCATTTTGCCGTAGCCTGTAATGCAAAACGTTTTTATTTGAAAAAGGTTTTTAAAATAGTTTAGCATATCGGCCTGCACATTTCAAGTGCCATAGGCTCCTGATGGGGCAAGGGATAGAGACCGATACCCACTGTCATTAAATTAAGGATTTCCTGTGCCTAAAAAAGTGACCGCTACCCGTTCCACTGGTGATTTTGTTCTCTACCGCCCACGCCACAACTTGCGCATAGTTGGCATTGTCGGGAGCATCGGTAAAATCAGCCTTGCAAACAGGCGCGGAGCTTTCAGCCGCTTTCCACATATCTCCCATTGTCATGATGCGGCTACAGTCTACATTTGTGCCGAAGGTGAAACCGGACACCAAGCCCTTTTCAGTGGCCCGCAGAGCGGCCTCGTAGAAGTAGTCGGCGGGTTTAATAAGGGGTTTAGCTGCTGTCGGATCTGGGGAGCCGTTAGTGCGCCACGGGTGGGTCAAAATCTGAGTCTTACTGCAAGTTGCGCCCAGAGAGGTTGTGGTCTTGTTGGTGCCAATAGTGATACCCTTGTCTACCACCCATTGTACCGCATACGCACAGCAGTCGCCGGACCTGACATTGGGAAAACTCGAGAAAACAGTTAATGTGTCTGAATTGACTCATTTATGCGTAAGTGCAGATAAGTGGCCAGATTCACCCGACTAAAGTCACCAAAAGATAGATGCATTTTTGCTTCTCCCCACCGTGAATGGTGTTTGGAAGTTTGCAATCCGGCACTTTTTCTAAAGCATCAATTACATGGTCGCTGACTATGTACAGATTTGGCCTCAAATTCGACCTATTGACAAAGTGGCGAAAAAAGAACTTAGGTATCCCCCCTTTGTGGCGACACACCATACCACACTCCGGCGGGAATATCCATCTCAAATGGCGAGAATTATCAGTTCAGACATATATTTTTTCGCTTGGGCTGACGGTCCTTTTCTTTGTAGACAGCGGTGCAATCCGCAATCTCTCATCGTAGCCTCTCACAACGTAATTTTTAACGCGGATGGTTTTGGCTCAGCGAGTTCCTCCCTTGCTTACTGCGGCGCAAATTCTGCGTGGCGCGCCTCTTTCTGTACTGCACTTTTTCTCCCCTTTAGGGGCAGGGGGAGCCGGGGCAACGCCCCGACGAGTGCGGGCAGCGTATAGCTGGACGCGATGCTTGCCCCTCCCAAAAGGGGGGCTTCCGCCCCAACGGGGCGTTTCTGCAATGCCAACACTTCCATAGTACTGCGGCGAGACTGTCCCGGTTTCGGGCTTTCCACGGCTGTGAAGGGGCGGGTTCTTGCACTCAGCTTGTGCAAAAATTTTCTTGCGCGGCGCAAGGAATGGCAACCTCCTATGCCGAGCCGTTGCCCTGCGGCGGAGGGGCTTAGTTGTTCCTGCCTGCCTTGTTCATAGATCTCCCCGCCGCCTCGCGTGGGGGCGTGCCCCCAGGAAACAGAGAGCGGGGGCTGCTCTTGGATGCAATACGCGCTGCTGGTCCGCCGGACGCGGTGATCCTGATATCGCTTGCCCCGCCGAATAACCCCCTTCTGTTCCAGGGCGACGGCCCCCGTGCCGCCGTCCTGGAACAACGGCAGTTTACCGCGATGGTTTTCATGGACGGCCAGCATTCCCCTTTCTGCTTTGCACTGCTGCTCAGGAAGCTGTACCCGTAAACAGGATGGGCGTTGGGTGGACGCTGAACAGCGCGTTGCCGTGATTAAAACGCTCTCCTAAAGCATGATACCTCTTTCGTAAACTCCAAAAAGAACCACACTGTCAGCCTGACAGCGTGGTTCTTTTTTACGCTATACTTTCCAACGCCATTTCAATGTGCGAAGCTACGCCCCGAAAACCAAGCCCTTTTCACCCATACAGCCGCAGCCATGCGCCGAACAGCGTCATACTGCTCCTGGAATGGGTGTGCACTTGATGCTCCAGATAGGTATACTGTTTTGTCCCCGGCAGCCGCCCAAACAGCGTCTCAATGGTGGCCGGAGGGCAGGTGCCGTCCGCGCCCCCGGCGGACAACATCACCGGCATGGTCAGCCGGTGGGCATGGCTCACGGTGTCGATATAACCCAGGCGAGTCCAAAATTCGCTGTGCGGAGTGGTATCATAGACCGGGCGGAGAATGCCGTAGGCGTCCCCCTCCAGCCCGGAGCGGGGGAAGTCCGTGAGGAAGGGCAGATCGGCGCACACACAGCGCACACGCTCCGGCCCAAGGATTGAGGCCATGAGCAGCGAGCCGCCCCCGCCCTGGCTGGTGCCGAAGAAGGACAGGCGGTTGGGAAGAACCCCGGGCTGCTCCAAGGCCCAGCGGACAGCCAGCAGGCAGTCGGACAGCCAGTCCGCATAGCCCCCGGGGAGGCCCGCGGCGGTATTGGGTAAAACCGGCCAGTTCCCGTCGGAAAGGGCCAGCTCCTCACTGGTCCGCTCCGGCGTTACATAGCCCAGGGGGGAAATGTGCAGGATATTAAACCCCTGATCGGCAAGCTGGGGGTGCAGGGAGATGGAGCTGCCATACCCCGGCAGATTGATCAGCAGCGGAGCCGGGCCGTTCAAGGCCGGCTGCCAGTAGCCGTAAAATGGGCGGCGGCCATCGCCCGCGGTAAAGCGGATATACCGGTTTTCCAGCGTATTCGGGCTGTTGCCGAAAGACAGGCGGATCGGGGTAAAGACCAGCGGCTCCCCTGTGACAGGCACCGCCTGGCTTCGTGCCAGCAGCTGTTCCGCCCAAGCGTCTACCTGGCTGGCCGCCGGATAGCAGGGAGACGCCTCCTCTAAAAACTTTGCCGCGTCAAACATGGCAAGCCCTCCTTCTGTGGTTTGTCCATATCATATCAGGTTCCCGCTTGACATTCCAGCTCTGCCGCGCCTATAATTAGCACAGTCCAACCAATTTATCCCCTTTTTTGTGTCGCTGTGGAGGCCGTCATATGGAGATCCCAAAATCCCTTTATACCGCCATGCGGTTTAATTTCCTCTATGTGGACAAGTACTTTTTTAAGCAGGGCTGGGTGTACCCGGAGAGCTATGTCCCCTACTGCATGGTACGGTATATCCTGAAGGGCAGCGCGGTGTTTATCATCGACGGCACCCAATATACCGTCCACCAGGACGAGGTGGCCTACATCCCCGATGGCTGTATGCTGGAGTGCTACAGCCTGGACAACGATCTGGAGTTTATCTCCATCCGCTTCGTCACCACAGTCCAGCTCAACGGTGGGGACTACCTGGAGGAGTTTTTCCATGTGCCCGCCGTCACCTCCGCTGTCCAGCCCAGCCTGCTGGCCCATTTCCAGGAGGTCTACCGAAACGCCACCAGCAAAAATTCCAGCCGCCTGTTCCGCATCCGGGGGAACCTGGAGCTGATCATCGCCCTACTGGTAGAGCAGCAGGAGGCAGACGCCCCGGAGCAGCCCTCGTACTTCAGCGGAGAAGCGCAGGAATCCGTGGCCATGGACTCCTTCACGGTGGAGCGGATCTACCATCGCGAAAAACGCTCCCTCACCATCAAGCGGGACCCCCGGATTCAAACTGTGGTGGAGTACCTGATCAGCCATCCTACCGAGCGGTTCAGTATCTCCTATCTCTGCGATATCGCACAGATGAGTCCCAGCTCCCTGCGGCGGCATTTCAAGGAACACACCGGCAAGACCCCGGGGGATTTCATCAAAGAAGTGCGGATCATGGTGGCGGCCCGGCAGCTTTTGGCCACCAACGAGCGGATCTCCACCATTGCCTACGATCTAGGTTTTACGGATCAGAACTATTTTTCCCGCAAATTCAAGCAGGTGTTTGGGGTATCCCCCAGCCAGTACCGACTGTCCTCCAGAGAATAACACGAAATATTTCTTCCATTTTGAGCGAATCGTGCTAATATTGGGAAGATTTTGGTCTACCCTTTCCCCCTGAGGGCACGTATAATGAGCGCGTAGGGCAAAATGCCCAATAAAAACGCCAAAGTGGAGGTAAAGGTTATGAAAAAAGTCTTGGCAATGCTCTTGGCTGCCATGCTGCTCCTCGGCTGTCTGACAGCCTGCGGCAGTGAAAACAACCCCGACACCCCGACCAATCCCCCTGCCAACTCCGATCCCGCAAAAACAGATGCTCCCAATCCCCCCGCCGATCAGGAGCTTGAGGGTGAGATTACCTTCTGGCACTCCTTCACCCAGGGCCCCCGGCTGGAGACTCTCCAGGCCGCGGCAGACGCCTTCATGAAGGACAATCCCAAGGTGAAGATCACCATTGAAACTTTCTCCTGGGCCGACTTCTACACCAAGTGGACCACCGGCCTGGCCTCCGGCAATGTGCCCGATATGTCCACCGCCCAGATCGGCCAAGCGGTAGAGATGATGAATGCCGGTGCCATCCGGCCTATGGACAGCCTTATTGACCGCATGGGCCGGGATCGATTCTACGAGGCCCCTCTGGCCGAGATGACCTATGAGGACGGGAAATGTTACGGGATCCCCATTTATTCCCACGCGTTTGTCATGTGGTACCGCAAGGATCTGCTGGAGAAGTACAATATGGATGTGCCCACTACCTGGGATGAAATGATGGCCTGCGCCACCGCCTTCACGGAGGGCGAGGGTGGGAATGTGTACGGCTGCTCCGTCCCTATGGGCAACAATGACCAGTATTGCACCTATTTCATGGATATCTATATGGGCAGCCGGGGAGCGTCCCTACTCACTGAAGATCGCAAGGCCAACCTGACCAGCCCTGAGGCCCTGGAGGGCATTCAATACTGGGTGGATATGTACAAGAAGAATTCTCCTGCCGAATCCATCAACTATAATACTCTGGATCAGGCCACCCTGTACTATCAGGGCAAAAACGCCTTTGATTTCAACTCTGGGTTCCATATTGGCGGCGTGGAGGCCAACACCCCCGAGTTAATGGACTACATTGACTGTGCCCCTGTCCCCACCAAGAATAAGGGGGAGGAGCCTGAGTATATCGTCCACAACACGCCGCTGGTGATCTGGCAGGCCTCCAAGCACCCCGAGATCTGTGAGGCTTTTATCGAGTATCTCTATACCCCTGAGATCTATGTGCCCTTCCTCCATTCGGTTCCCGTTGGGATGCTCCCTGCCCTCAAGGAAATCACGAACGACCCCGCGTTTCTGGACAATGAGTATATGCAGAAGTATTCCCACTGCCTTGAGGTCATCAGCAATGCGGTGAACCACGGCACCTTCCTGGGCATGGAGAATGGTCCTTGTGTGGAATCGGGCATCATTGCCAACTCCCGCGTGATTGAAAATATGTTCCAAGATATCGTTTTGAACGGGACAGACATCGAAACTGCGGCCAAGAACGCGGAAACTCAACTGAATGAGATGTTTGCGGCGGCATCGTAATTCCAGTGTTCATGACCGACAAGCTCTGTGTGGCGGGGGATTTCCCCCGCCACAGCCCTCTTAGAAAGGAGGACGGAATATGCGAAGCAACAAGAGGATGATCGGGCGACTCACCTGCTGGCTCTTTATTTTGCCTGCCATGCTGGTTGTCCTGCTCCTTTTGCTCTATCCTGTTCTATCCAGCATCTTCTTTAGCCTTACCAACAAAAACCTGATCAAGCCCGGCTATACCTTCATCGGGCTTGAAAACTACATCAAGATTTTGACCGATTCCGGCTTCTGGTCGGCCTTCCTCAACAATCTGAAGTGGACGGTGTGTTCCCTGCTGGGCCAGCTTCTGGTGGGCTTCACCGCCGCCCTGGCCTTGAACCGAATCCGGCACGGCTCCAGCCTGTTCCGCACGCTTCTGATCATCCCGTGGGCGTTTCCCTCTATCGTGCTGGCCTTTTCGTGGAAGTGGATTCTCAACAGCGTGTCCGGCTTCCTGCCCAACTTCCTGGTGGAGATCGGCTTGTGCGCCACGCCGCCGGAGTTTTTAAGCAGCGGCGGGCTGGTGTTCCCCACCCTGATCTTCATCAACGTCTGGTTTGGCGCGCCGCTGATCATGGTAAATGTCCTATCCGCCCTCCAGACGGTGCCCCGTGATCAGTACGAGGCGGCCCAGCTGGACGGCGCGTCCCCCTGGCAGTCCTTTATGTACATTACGGTGCCCCACATCCGCACGGTGGTGGGCCTGCTGGTGGTACTGCGCACCATCTGGGTGTTCAACAGCTTTGATATCATCTACCTGATCACTGGCGGCGGCCCCGCCGGGCTGACGATGACGGTGCCCATCTATGCCTACAACGTGGGCTGGGGGCTGAAGCTGCTGGGCCGATCCTCCGCGGTCACCGTTCTGCTGCTTCTGTTCCTGCTGCTGGTTTGCTCCCTGTACTTCCGGCTGCTGAACAAATGGGAAAAGGAGGCAGAGTAATGCGCAACAAGAAAATGCTGCGGCGGGGCTGGCTGGGCAATACCGTAAGCTACGTCTACCTCACCATACTGGCCGTGATCGCCGCCTTCCCGCTCTTGTGGGTGATTCTCTCCTCCGTCAAGGGCAAGGGGGAGATGATGTCCGACCCCACCGCCATCCTGCCCAAAACCTTCACGCTGGATAATTTCCGCACAGTGATCGGTCAGCTCAATTTCGGCGGCAATATTGTCAACAGCGTGATTGTGGCAGGGTGCACCACCCTGATCGCCATCTTCATCTCCGCCCTGGGGGCTTACGGCGTGGTGCGGTTCTTCCCCAAGTTTGGGAAGGTAATGACCCGGGTGCTGATCACCACCTATATGTTCCCACCTATCCTTCTGGCGGTGCCCTACTCCATCATCATGGGGAAGCTGGGGATGATGAACAGCCGCGTGGGACTGGTTATCGTCTACTTGTCTATCTCGGTTCCCTATGCGGTGTGGCTGCTGGTGGGTTTCTTCCAGACGGTTCCGCTGGAGATCGAGGAATCGGGCCGGGTGGACGGGGCGAACAAGTTCCAGGTCTTTACGCGGATCGTCCTGCCCATTGTGGCTCCCGGCATTGTGGCTGTGGCCATCTACACCTTTATCAATGTGTGGAACGAGTTTCTCTACTCCCTCATTTTGATCAACAGCAGCAGTAAGATGACCGTGGCTGTAGCATTGAAATCCCTGGGAGGGCAGGAGGTGCTGGACTGGGGCGTAATGATGGCCGCGTCCACCTTGGTGGTGGTGCCGTCCGTGATATTCTTTATGCTGATCCAGCGAAAGATTGCCGGCGGACTGGCCGCCGGTGCCATCAAGTGATTGCCGCATCATATTTTGAGGAGGAATTACGCTATGAAAACCATCGGATATGCCATTGTCGGCACCGGCTATTTTGGGGCGGAGCTGGGCCGAATCATGCAGGAACAGGAGGGGACAAAGATCGCCGCAGTGCTTGACCCGGAAAATGGGGAGAGCGTTGCCGCCGAATTGGGCTGTGACTACGAGACGGATCTGGATGCAATCTGCGGCCGTCAGGACGTGGATGCGGTGATTATCGCCACCCCGAACTACCTCCACAAGGAGCCGGTGCTGTGCGCTGCCCGCCATAAGAAGCACGTGTTCTGTGAAAAGCCCATCGCCCTGCGCTACGCCGACTGCGACGAAATGGTACGGGCCTGCCAGGAGAACGGCGTGATCTTTATGGCCGGCCATGTGATGAACTTCTTCCGGGGCGTCCGCCACGCCAAGCAGCTCATCGCCGAGGGGAAGATCGGCCGGGTGCTGTACGTCCACTCCGCCCGGAACGGCTGGGAGGAGCCCCAGCCCTCCATCAGCTGGAAAAAGGTCCGGGCCAAGTCGGGCGGGCACCTTTACCACCACATTCACGAGGTGGACTGCATCCAGTTCCTGATGGGCCATGCCACCCAGGTTACCATGACCGGCGGCAATGTGGCCCACCGGGGGGACAACTTCGGGGACGAGGACGATATGCTTTTCCTCCTCATGGAGTTTGGCAACAACACCTATGCGGTGGTGGAGTATGGCTCCGCTTTCCACTACCCGGAGCATTATGTGCTGATCCAGGGCACCAAGGGGTATATCCGGCTGGATATGTGCAATGTGGGGATGACGGTCAAGACCATGGACGGCGGGGAGGAGCGTTACCTGCTTCACGAGAACCAGGAGGAGGACGACCAGCGCACCTACATTTACCACAGCACGGAAATGGACGGTGCCATCCAGTACGGCCACCCGGGGAAAAAGCCCCCGCTGTGGCTCCACGGGATTATGAAGAACGAAATGAAGTTCTTCAACGGTATCATGCACGGCGATCCGATCCCCGAGGAGTTTAAACCCCTGCTGACCGGCGAGGCGGCCCGGGCGGTGATCGCCACGGCGGACGCCGCCACTCTCTCCCTGCGGGAGAACCGGAAGGTGAAGGTGTCCGAGATTATGTAAGGGACGGCGGCCGGAACAGTTTTCCTTGACAGCTGTACGTTGGAAGGGCTTTTATCGTTGTTCCCTTTTGTGTTGTTCTGTGTTCCACCGCCTGACGGGGGCATTGTCCTCTGTCAGGCGGTGGGCGGATGTTTTGGGAACGATGGGGCTATCAACGTGCACGGGGGATTGTTCCGCTGTGGGTTCTGCGGTTTATGCGTGCGCAGGCTTGGGGAGCGGGTGGCCCACAACAGGAAACGAGCGGGCGGAGGCAATGGAGCGGAAAGTGCCATTGCCTCCGCTTTTCTGGAACAAAGCTGCCCCCGAGGTGCCGGATGGTTTCGAGGGAGGGGGGATCAGTTGTAGGGGATCAGCCGCTCTTGCACCGCTTGATCGAGACACTGATGGAGCACGGCGTGAAGACCGCGGAGG
>CATJRT010000270.1 GCA_949742895.1 uncultured Eubacteriales bacterium
CCCTGCGCACCGTGGCCGCCAAGCTCCTGGGGGACGCCGACGCCCCCCTGGAGTTCCACGATGTCCGGGGCATCCAGGAGATCAAGGAGGCCAGCTACGAGCTGCCCGGCCGCACCGTGAAGGTGTGCGTGGCTTCCGGCCTGTCCAACGCCAAGACCGTGCTGGACGGCATCCGGGCGGGCGAGCTGCACTATGACTTCATCGAGTTCATGGCCTGCCCCGGCGGGTGCGTCAACGGCGGCGGACAGCCCCTGCACCCCTCCACCGTGCGCTCCTTTACCGACCTGCGCCGCCTGCGCGCCGAGGCGCTGTACAGGCAGGACGAGGATATGCCCCAGCGCCGCAGCCACGAAAGCCCCGTGGTCAAGGAGGTCTACGAGACCTACCTGGGCGAGCCCGGCGGCCATAAGGCCCACGAGATCCTCCACTGCACCTACGTGCCCCAGACCCGTTACCGCACCTGAGAACAGGAGCTCCCCCCGCCGGCCGGCGGGGGGAGCTTTTTTCCCGGTTGCAGGGTTGGACACAGAGCGGCGCCCTGCTGTATTGGTGGAGTGGGTGAAAGACATTGCGAACGTTCCATTTTTGTGATATACTGCTTTTATGCACTCAGAATAGGATAAAATGAGGAGATGGAGGTACATAGCATGAAAAAACGCGTGATATCCCTGCTGGTTTGCCTGAGCCTGGCATTGGCGCTGGTGCCGGCCCTGTCCCAGCCCGCCGCCGCTTCTACAAATGGCCATACCCAGGCGGAGGCGGTGGCCTGGGTAAAGAACCAGATCGGTAAGTACCTGGACTATGACGGTGCCTACGGCGCTCAGTGCGTGGATCTGATCAAATATTACTACGCCTATCTGGGTAACGGGAAATATGCAAAAGGTAATGCCACAACGTATCAGAGCAACGCGATCCCCTCCGGATGGACACGGGTAAAGTCCGCCCCCCAGCCTGGCGACGTGATTGTCTGGGGCGGCGGCACCAAGGGCAGCGCGAGCTGGACCGTGAGCAAGTACGGCCACGTGGGGATCGTAATCGCCGTCAACGGCGACAAGCTGACCACCGTGGAGCAGAATATCAACGGCAGTCCCTGTAAGCAGACCACCCGTTCGGCCTCCTATGCCACCTGCTTCATCCGGCCGGACTTTACGCCCGACCGGGTGCTGACCATCAGCCACAACGTCAACGGCGGGCGGCTGGATTCCACCGAGTATAAGGCCACTGCCGCCGGGATCGTTCAGAAGGGCGGGAAAGACGTTACCACCAAGTGGGCCTATGGGACAGGGGGAAAGAACGGCCTGTACAATGCCACGACCTTCGGTCTGGTGCGGGATGGCTACGCCTTCGTGGGCTGGTCCCTGTCTAAGGATGGCTCATCTACGGTCTTTGACCAGGACAACGTCAAGCTCAAGGCGGAGGATATCTACCCCAAGGTGAAGGACGGCAGCGCCAGCGTGACGCTGTACGCCGTCTGGGAGCCTGCGGAATACACCCTGCGTTGCTACTACAACGACAGCGGGAAGAACTACCTATACAGATCCGACTTTTCCAGCGGTCTCGACGCCAACTGGTGGCAGAGCCGCGACACCGCCGTGTCCACCATCTCCGTGGATAGCTCGGAGCGGCACAACGGCCATAACTCTCTGAAGATCGTGAACGCCGCCGCCGGGGCCAGCGGAAAGGACCTGGCCTTTCAGACCCTGACCCAAGGCAATCAGAAAAACTTCAACTTTGTCGGCGACAACAAGGCGATGACCCTCAGCTTCTGGGCCAAAAGCTCTAAGGATGGGACTAAGATGTTCTTCCGCTGGGGCTATGAAAGCAATAAGAGCTACCGCTCGGTGACGCTGACGACGGGCTGGAAGAAATATACCGTTTCCATGGATAAAACGGCGGCATATGGACCTTGGATCCATCCCTATGTCGACTCTGCCGGAACGGTCTGGCTGTCCGAGCTTCAACTGGAGGACGGTTCCGCGGCGACGGATTTCGTCCCCGAGACCGGCGGTATGTACACCTCTGCGGGCCAGCAGGCGCAGACGAACTATGCTCTGCCCGAAGCGCCGGTCCGGGAGGGCTACACCTTCGACGGCTGGTACACTGCGGCCAACGGTGGCGAGGAGATCACCGCCTCTACCCCGGTCAAGAACGGTAATTTTTCCGTGTATGCCCACTGGACGAAGGGCCATACCCATGCTTACACCGCCGGGGTGACGGCCCCCACCTGCACGGAGAGCGGCCATACGGTTTATACCTGCGAGGCCTGCGGCGACAGCTACGTGGGCGATACCGTGGCCGCGCTGGGCCACAGCTATGATGAGGGCGTATGTACGCGCTGCGGCGAGATTGACAAAAATTATACCGGCGAGATTGATGAGACCGCCCGGCCTGAACAGCCCGCCGTGGCCCAGGCCATGCCCACCAACGACAAACTCACCGCCAACGGAAAGGTTCAGAACGCCACCGTATACAAGATTAACGGCAGCAACTACTTCAAGATCCGGGACCTGGCCGCCATCCTGAACGGCACGGGCAAGCAGTTCGAGGTGGGCTACGATGGAGGGACGAAGTCCGTCCCCGCCGAGACGGGCAAGGCATATACCTCGAACGGCACAGAACTGAAAGGTGCGCCCGCCGGCGGGAACAAGACCGCCGTGGCCAGCAACGACACCATTTACATCAACGGTGTGAAGGCCGATGTGGAGGTTTATAAGATCGATGGCAGCAACTACTTCAAGCTCCGCGACTTGGGCAAGACCCTGAACTTCTATGTGGGTTGGACCAAGGAGAGTGGGATGTTCATTGATACCAGCAAGCCCTACTCTGAGTAAGGCATCCGGAAGGCCCTGCCGTCCGGCGGCCATCGTCACCTGCATGGCCAAGCTGGAGATGTGCGGTTAAGAAACGGACTACCGCACCGTTACCGGTCCTGAGGACCAGCGATCCCCCAATAAGTCAAAGAGGCAAAAAGTCCCCTGGACAGCTGCACCGCTCCTGCCGTCCCCAAAGGACCTCTGCCAATTCTGTGTCTGGCTCCGGCCTGCCGATTCGCTTGCAATAATCATAATAACCGCTTCTGGA
>CATJRT010000271.1 GCA_949742895.1 uncultured Eubacteriales bacterium
AAAGGAGGACGGCGCGGATATGGTGGGCAGGGTGCTGTCCGCTTACGGTGGTATTTTGGGTGTGGACCGGCGCAACCGCAACTATTTTGTGCTGGATGGAGTGACAGGGCGGTATCTTACCGGGTCCGCCCCGGAGCCGGAGGGGGGCCTTGCCATCACCCCTAATATCACCACCGCCCTGCTGGGGGAGGTGGGCGATGACAGCAGCGTCACCGCCGACTATATGGACGCCGCCATCCCTATTACCCGGGGCGGGCAGCAGTATGTGGTCTACATCCTGGACAACCGGCAGACCGCCCAGAGCCTGAACGGGGAGATGTTTGCCCTTATCATGGAGGCTCTGGCCCTGGGTCTGGTCATCTCGGTGTTGCTGTCCTTTCTGCTGTCCAGGACCATGATTAGCCCCCTGCTCCGGCTGACTACCGGCATCGAGCAGGCAGCAGAGGGCAATTTTTCCAGCGGCCTGGAGGTGACATCGAACGACGAGATCGGACAGCTTACCGAGAGCTTCAACGCCATGTCCCGGCAGGTTCAGAGTACCATCGCCGACCTGGAAAAGGCGGAGCAGATGCGTAAGGACTTTGTAGCCAACGTATCCCACGAGCTGCGTACCCCCCTGACCAACATCAAAAGCTACGCCGAGACACTGGACGATGCTCTGGACGACGGGGAGGGGGACTTGCCCCCCGAGATGGAGAAAAGATTCCTGGGGGTTATCCTCAATGAATCCGACCGCATGGTTCATATTCTTCAGGATCTGCTCACCCTGTCCCGGTTCGACTCGGGCCAGAGCGGACTGCGGCTCAGCCGCTTTCCCTTTGTCCGGGTGGTGCAGGACACCTATCAGGCGGTACTGATGGACGCACAGAACCACGCCCATCGGTTGGAGCTGGACCTGGCTCCGGCACTGCCGGAGATTACGGCAGACCAGGACCGTATTATGCAGGTGATGATGAATATTGTTTCCAACGCCATCAAGTACACCCCTGACGGGGGGCGTATCGTCATCTCCGCCGGGAAAACGGGGGACCGGGTGTGGGCGGAGGTGGACGACAATGGCATCGGCATTCCGGAAGGGGACCGGGGCCGCATCTTCGAACGGTTTTACCGGGTGGATAAGGCCCGCTCCCGCCAATCCGGCGGCACTGGCCTGGGGCTGTCCATCGCCCAGGAGATTGTGCTCCAGCACCAGGGAAAGCTGTACCTGGTGGACAAGGCGGAGCCGGGCCTGACCATCCGCATGGAGCTGCCGGTGGACGGACCCCGGGGAGGGGCTGGCCATGAAGGGTAGACGCTGGGTGGAGCTGGGCAAGGACGCGGTGATCCTGCTGCTCACCCTGTCTGCCCTGTATCTGTTGAGCATGACGCCGCTGATGCAGGACAGCGGCGTGCTGGAGCTGCTGCACCCGTCGGATTCGGTGGGGAGCAGCGCCCCCGGCACGGCCTATACCACGGCGGCGGCCCCTGTCCGCATAGCGGTGAATACCCTGTCGGGCAGGTACGGCCTGCAATACGACCAGGCGGGGCTGGATGAGGTGTTTACCCGGCTGAACCCCCTGTTGGGGGAGGCATTGGCCTCCGCATGGGAAATGGAGGCGGTGAGCGAGAGCCAGTGGCGGGAGTATCTGGGCCGGCCGGGAATCTACTTTGATTTTTCCGGTCAGGTCCCGCTGGACGCCCTGGGCGACTGGCTGAGGGGAGCGGGAGATTGTCTGCTGGACGGCTCCGCCCAACGGCTGCTGCTGGCGGCGGACGGGGCAGACGAGGTGCTGCTGTGCTGGCAGGATGAGGCTGGAGGCCAGTTTTACGCTGCTTCCACCGCCCTGACCCAGCGGCTCCATCTGGAACCGGCTATAGAGGACTTTGCGGCCAATGGTGCGTATTTTGCCTTTGAGGACAGCAGGATTGTCCAGTGGTTGAAGCCCTATACTCTGGTCTCCGAGGGGCAGCAGGCGGCGAAGCGGTATGCGGTGACAAATCCGCTTTCATCCACTGAGGGTACGGAGGCGCTGCTGGCGGCGCTGTCCTTCAGCGGACGGAACCATGTGGCGGTGAGCGGCGGCGAGGCATATCTGGACGGGGTGGACCGGCTGGAGATTGCGGACGGCGGCACAGTGATCTACCGGGCGGCCCGGGGGGAGAAATACCCGGTTGGCGAGGCTCAGGGGACCGTCGGAGAGACGGAGGCCATTGAGGCGGTGTGGACGCTGGCGGAGCGGGCCATTGGTTCCACCTGCGGCGAGGCCCGGCTGTGTCTGAGCGATGTGGAAGCTGTGGCAGGCGGTTGGCGCGTCTGCTTTGGCTACCGGCTGGACGCCGCCGCCGTCAGCGTGCAGGACACAGGCTGGGCGGCGGAATTTTGGGTCCAGAACGGCTTTGTGGTCAAGTTCACCCTTCAGGCCAGGTGCTATGCCGCTACTGGGGAGGAGGCCCTGCTGCTGCCCATTGACCGGGCGGCAGTGCTGTTGCCTGAGCTGACGCAGGAAAAGGCGGAGCTGGCCATCCAGTACCGGGACGCGGGAGCTGGACTGGTGGAACCGGAGTGGAGGATTGAATAAAGAGAAGCGCTGAGCAGGCGGCTACGAGGGAGCTTGGAGTGGAGCGAGGATGAAAAACCAGGATTTGCTCCGCAAATCCGTTTTTTATCTGAGACGCAGCGAAAGCGACCGAGCGGTCAGCCGCTTGCGAAGCGTGACAATGAAGGAAGCGCTGAGCGTCCAACGGGGGCCCCACGAAAGCCCAGCCCACGAAGTGGGCGGGTTTCGTGAGAAGAGGAGGGGCAGTGGAATGAGTGAGCTTTTGGCGGAGCCGGAAGCAAGGGATATGGAGCTTGCCCCAACGAATGGAGGTGTTGGCCATGGAATGGCGCAAGGTAAAAAATATCATTATCCTGGTGCTGCTGTTGGTCAACGGATTCCTGCTGGTGCTGGTGGCCTTCCGGAAAGGCGAGGCCCACCGCTATGAACAGACCGCCCTGCTCCAGGCGGTGCAGGCGCTGAAGAACAGCGGGATCGAGGTGGATATCCATGCAGTCGCTCCTGTGGATGGTCTGCCCGCCCTGACTGTGGAACGGGACACCGCACGGGAGGCGCGGATGACTGGCGCACTGCTGGGCGAGACGGTGGAGGGAGACGATCGGGGCGGCGGGCTGTACCTCTACCGGGGCCAGCGGGGAGAGGTCAGCCTGCGGCTGGGCGGCGAGCTGTCCGCCGTGCTGGAGGACGACCCCCGCTGGCAGACCGGCGACCCGGAGGGCCACGCTGCCGGCCTGCTCCGGCAGATGGAAATAGATGCCCAGCAGGTACAGGTGGTTCGGGAGGAGGGGGCAGTCCGGGTGGTGTTCCGGCAGCAGTGGGACGGTACGCCGCTGTTTTCCTGTCAGGTGACGTTTATCTACCGGGCTGGACGGCTGACCGCCGTCCAGGGCAATCTGCTGGCCTTCGACAAAGCGGAAGAGGGGCAGGCGGCTGCGCTCACACTGCCCACCGCGCTGTTGCGGTTTCTGGACTATGTGCGCAGCAGCGGCGACGTTTGCTCCGCCATCCAGTCCATGGAGGCGGGATATCGCGCCGTTCAGTCCTTTTCCGGCACCACCAGCCTCACTGCGGTATGGCTGGTTTCCAGCAATACCGCCAGCTATTATCTGGACGCGTCCACTGGGGCGCTGACCCGGCTGGCAGAGGGATAACAAGACAGGGCTGCGGCGGGGGCTGCAGCCCTGCTGTATTCTGGGGACAGATGTATATTCGGGATGGGTTTGAGTGGAACCCTTTGACGTTGTACGGAGAGTTTAGACGGTTTGAAGGACATTTTCCGATATTTTGTGTGGAATGACAATAAAGAGAGGGATTTATTTGTGAATAAATTGTGTATAGAATGACGGTTGACTTTACGCTGATAAAGTTTTACCATGTATTTACTCTTCCCAAAATGGGATGGACAGCCAGGGAAGAGGCTTTATGAATGAAGGAGTAAAGGATTATGAAAAAGTTTTTTGCACTGGTCCTGGCCCTTGTCATGGCCCTGACCCTGGCCGCGTGCGGCAGCGACGGCGGCGATAACAGCTCCGCGCCCGAAGGCAGTGGCAGCTCCGCGCCCACCGGCGGTGCGGTCATCAAGATCGGCGGGGCAGGGCCCCTCAGTGGCGGTGCGGCCATTTACGGCAACGCGGCCAAGGGCGGCGCGGAGATTGCCGTGGAGGAGATCAACGCCATGGGCGGCATCCAGTTCGAGCTGAACTACGCAGACGACCAGCACGACCCCGAGAAATCCGTCAACGCCTACAACAGCCTGAAGGACTGGGGTATGCAGGTGTTCCTGGGCAGCGTCACCTCCACCCCCGGTGCGGCCACCGCCGCCGAGAGCAATGGCGACCACATTTTCTATCTGACCCCCTCCGCCTCCTCCACCGACGTGGTGGGCGGCGTGGCCAACCCCATCACTGGCACCGTGGACATCCCCCGGCGGGACAATGTGTTCCAGATGTGCTTCGTGGACCCGGATCAGGGCACCTATTCCGCCCAGTATATCAGCGACAACAAGTTGGGCGAGAACATCGCTGTCATTTATAAGAACGACGATGTGTACTCCACCGGCATCTACAACAGCTTTGCTGCCAAGGCGTCTGAGCTGGGGCTGAACATCGTGTCCACCACCACCTTCACCAGCGACAGTCAGACCGATTTTTCCGTTCAGATCGCCGACGCCAAGAACAACGGCGCGGACCTGATCTACCTGCCCACCTACTACGAGGCCAATGCCATGATCCTCACCCAGGCCAACGCCGTGGGCTATAACCCCAAGTACTTCGGCGTGGACGGCATGGACGGCATTCTGTCCGTGAAGGGCTTCGACGCCTCCCTGGCCGAGGGCGTAATGCTACTCACTCCCTTCAACGCCGATGCGGAGGATGCGCGCACCCAGTCCTTTGTCACCAAGTACCAGGAGAAGTACGGCGACGTGCCCAACCAGTTTGCCGCCGACGCTTACGACTGCGTGTACGCCATCTACGAGGCCCTGAAGGATGAGGACGTGTCCTCCGACACCACCGCCAGCGATATGTGCGACCTGCTCGTCGCCAAGTTCACCTCGCCTGATTTCAAGTTCACCGGCCTGACTGGCGAGGATATGACCTGGGACGCCTCCGGCGCCGTATCCAAGTACCCCAAGGGTATGTATATCCAGGACGGCGCTTACGTGGGCCTGGACTGAGTGAAAACTTTGACCCATATGCCCGGGAGGGCTGCCGCACAGCGGCAGCCCTCTCCGTCGTACCTTAGAACCTGTATTCACAACCTCAATTTGCTGTCCGGGCGGGTCTTTTCCCGCCATGCTTCGTTCAAGTTTCTTGCCATACACACAAGTATGCCTGTGAAAATTGGCCTCGCTTGACGGGAAAATCCCTTGCCCGTCCGGCGGTTTCGGCTGTAAATACAGGTTCTTAAACCCTCAGCCCGGGCTTGTGGGAGGGGGACGGCGCGGTCCGCTCCCGTCCCATAAGCCTGGACCTAATACAAAAAATGGGGTGTGTACCTTTGATGATCTTCCTCAACCATCTGATCAACGGCGTCAGCCTGGGCAGTGTGTACGCCATCATCGCCCTGGGCTACACCATGGTGTACGGCATCGCCAAGATGCTCAACTTCGCCCACGGAGACGTCATCATGGTGGGGGCTTATGTCTGCTTCTTTGCCGTGTCCTCCTTCAGCCTGCCCCCGGCGGTGGGGGTGTTGCTGGCGGTGGCGGTGTGTACGGTGCTGGGCATCGTCATTGAGCGGCTGGCCTACAAGCCTCTCCGGCAGGCCATCTCCCTGGCGGTGCTGATCACCGCCATCGGCGTGAGCTACCTGCTGCAAAACGGGGCGCAGCTCCTGTGGACCTCCAACATCAAGATGTTTCCCTCTTTCTTCTCCAGCGCACCCATTTCCCTGTTCGGCGGGGCGCTGACCATCAACGTGGCGGCGGTGGTGACGGTGGCGGCCTGCGTGGTCATTATGCTGGCCCTCACCTGGTTCACCGGCCGGACGAAGATGGGCAAGGCCATGCGGGCCTGCTCCGAGGACAAGGCCGCGGCCCAGCTTATGGGCATCAACGTCAACGCCACCATTTCCATGACTTTTGCCATCGGCTCCGCCCTGGCGGCCATCGCGGGGGTGCTGTTTTGCTCGGTGTACCCCAGCCTTACCCCCACCACCGGCTCCATGCCGGGCATCAAGGCATTCACCGCCGCTGTGTTCGGCGGCATCGGCTCTATCCCTGGGGCCTTCCTGGGGGGCGTGTTGCTGGGCATCATCGAGATCCTGGCCAGCGCCTACATCTCGGATAAGCTGTCCAATGCCATCGTGTTCGCCGTGCTGATCGTGGTGCTGTTGGTGAGACCCACCGGCCTGCTGGGCAAGCAGGTCCGGGAGAAAGTGTAAGGTGGGCGGTATGAAAAAGCAGCGTTTGAGCAAGAGCAACAAAGTGAACTTCGCAACCTACGGTATGGTCATCGCCGCCTTCGTGGTCCTGCAGGTGATGGGTAGCAAGGGAATGCTGTCCTCCACGGTGCAGGGTCAGCTCGTGCCCATCTGTGCCTATGTAACCATGGCCCTGAGCCTGAACCTGACAGTGGGCGTGCTGGGCGAGCTGAGCCTGGGCCACGCCGGGTTCATGAGTGTGGGCGCCTTTGCTGGGGCGGTGGCCGCCGCGTCCCTGCCTATCCCTTCCGATGGCCTGCGCCTGGCCGCGGCCATGGTGATCGGGGCGGCGCTGGCGGCTGTGGTGGGAGTGCTGGTGGGCATCCCGGTGTTGCGGCTCAACGGCGACTACCTGGCCATCGTCACGCTGGCTTTTGGGCAGATCATCAAATCCATTGTGGAGAACCTCTATATCGGTATGGACGGTAGGGGTCTCCACGCCAGCTTTCTGGAAAATCGCATCACCTTCGGCGAGGGTGGACGGATGATCCTCAACGGGCCTATGGGCGTGAACGGCATCCAGAAGATATCCACCTTCACCGCCGGGTTCGTGTTGATTATGCTTGTGCTCATCGTCATCTTCAACTTGGTGGGCAGCCGCACAGGCCGCGCCGTCATGGCCCTGCGGGACAACCGCATCGCCGCAGAGAGCGTGGGCATCCCGGTGACCAAGTATAAGCTGCTGACCTTCGTCATATCCACAGCCATGGCTGGGGCGGCGGGTGCGCTGTATGCCCTGGGCCAGAATACCGTCGCCGCCAACAAATTTGATTTCAATACCTCCATCCTGATCCTGGTCTTCGTGGTGCTGGGCGGGCAGGGGAAGATGTGGGGCTCCATCCTGGCAGCCGCTTTCCTCACTGTCCTGCCCGAGACCCCCATCATGCGGGATCTGAAGGACTACCGGATGCTGGTATACGCCTTGGTGATGATCCTGGTGATGCTGGCCACAAACAACCCAATTTTGAAGGACTTCTTCTGCGGACTGTTCCACAAGAACCGGAAAAAGGAAAAGGAGGGGGCCGCGTCATGAGCGAAGAGCAGAAGAACAGCTATCCAAAGCCCAAGCTGGTGCCGGTCCCCAGCACCAACATTATCCCGGAGCGGGACGTGGACAAGCGCCCGGTGCTGGAGTGCCGCCACCTGGGCATTGACTTCGGTGGCCTGACGGCAGTGGACGACTTCAATATGGCCATCGGCAGGACGGAGATTGCCGGGCTGATCGGCCCTAACGGCGCGGGCAAGACCACCGTGTTCAACCTGCTCACCAAGGTCTACCAGCCCACCCGGGGCACCGTCATGATAGACGGCTGCGACACTGCGGGCAAGACCACCGTCCAGGTCAGTAATATGGGGGTGGCCCGGACATTCCAAAATATCCGCCTGTTCGGCAACCTGTCTGTGGAGGATAACGTAAAGGTGGGGCTGCACAACCAGGTGCGCTACAACACTCTGTCCGGTGTGCTACGCCTGCCCTCCTACTGGAAAAAGGAGAAGGAGGCCCACGAAAAGGCCCTGGAGCTGCTGAGCATTTTCGATATGCAGGATATGGCGGGCTATCAGGCCGGGTCCCTGCCCTACGGCGCCCAGCGCCGGCTGGAGATTGTCCGCGCTTTGGCTACCAACCCCAAGCTGCTGCTGCTGGACGAGCCTGCGGCGGGTATGAACCCATCGGAGACGGCGGAGCTGATGAACAACATCCGCAAGATACGGGACACCTTCCAGATTGCCATCATGCTCATTGAGCATGACATG
>CATJRT010000272.1 GCA_949742895.1 uncultured Eubacteriales bacterium
ATCCGGTCCTGGATGCGCTCAAAGTAGTGGAAGGTCTGGCTCACCCCGATCACCAGCCCGTTGAGCCGCACCGGATGGATGGTCATGGCCCCGGAGGGAACGATGAACGATTCCTTCGCTGCCACCGCCAGCGGTACGCCGATGGAGTGCCCACCCCCCAGCACCAGGGACACGGTGGGCTTGGACATTCCAGAGATCATTTCCGCGATGGCAAGGCCCGCCTCGATGTCGCCCCCCATGGTGTTGAGTAGGATGAGCAGTCCGTCCACCTCGCCGCTCTCCTCCACAGCAGTGAGTAAGGGCAGCACGTGCTCATACTTGGTGGTCTTGGAGCCGGGGGACGCCTCCTGATGGCCCTCAATCTGCCCCACAATGGTGAGGGTGTGAATGGTTCCGTCCTTGGTTTTCACGGTACTGGACCCCATGTCCACGATCTGCTGCTGGCGGTCGAACTGTTCCTCACTGCCGGTTTCTGTTGTTTTGGTCTCCTCAGTCATAGAAAAAGCCCCCTTTTGCGGTAGCTTTCGCAAAAGGGGGCTTTTTTATCCATTACAGCGTCAATTCCATGATAATCTCATCCCCATCTGCCTCGCCGGTATGGCGGAAGCCCAGCTTTTCGTACAACAGCCGGGCGGGCTCGTCGCCCTCAATATAGCACAGGCAAACCTTGGGATAGCGTCCGTCAGTGCGCAGCTCGTCCAAAACCAGCCGCGCAGCCTCCATGCCCAGCCCCATACGCTGGTAGTGCCGGTCGATGAAAAGCTGGCTGAACACGTACTGCTCCGCCTCGGGCCAGTCATACCACAAAGCCATTCCCACGGGGAGGCCGTCCTTATAAACGATCCGCGCCTGACTGCGAAGCTCCCGGCAGGCATAGGCCCGGGCCAGAATCCGGTTGGGTTCGGAGACAAACCGCCGCTGGTCCTCCCGGACGGCCAGCGGCTCCCGCCAGTTATCCGGGGTCACAGGGGCTAAACGGACCACCCTCAGCCCTCGTAGACCGCCTTGCAGGCGGCGTAGGTCATGTAGCAGTCCAGTTTGGACACGGTCTCGAAGGGGGCGTGCATGGACAGAACGGGCACGCCTGCGTCCAGGGTATCAATGTTACGGTTGGCCATATAGCAAGCCACGGTACCGCCGCCGCCCTTATCAATGGCGCCGAGCTCCGCCATCTG
>CATJRT010000273.1 GCA_949742895.1 uncultured Eubacteriales bacterium
CCCAAGCTCCTCCGCCAGTGTCACCACCGCGCCGTGGATGGCGTCCTGGCTCCATTTATCCAGCCCCTCCAGCACAGGCGCGGTCTTTTTCAGCATATCCAGGGACACCTCGGCGGTGGTCTTGGATTTTTTGTTGGTATACAGCTCCACGCCGTACTCCGGCAGCTGGTCGAAGAAGTCCACCTTCTCCGGGATGTCGGACAGCTTCTCGCACCGGGCCTGGAGCAGCGCGGCGATGGCGGCGGCGTCATACGCCTCGTTTTTCACCGACTTCCGGATCCACGGCTCCGCCTCCCGGGCGAAGTCCTCTGGGGACAGCGCGCGCAGGTAGGCAGCATTGAAATAGTTCAGCTTATCCATGTCGAAGGCTGAGGGGGACTTGGACACGCCGTCCAGGTCGAAGGCAGCCACCAGCTCGTCCATGGTGAAGAACTCCTGCTCAGCGAGGTCCCCGTGGGGCGCCCAGCCCAGCAAAGCCACATAGTTCACCACCGCGTGGGACAGGTAGCCCTGGGCCACCAGGTCCTGATAGGAGGGGTCGCCAAGGCGTTTGGACATCTTGCGCACCGTGCCGGTGGCAGGGTCATTGAACATCACCGACGCGCAGTGGACATAGGTGGGGATCTCCCAGCCAAAGGCCTTGTACAGCAGGTCATACTTGGGCGCCGAGGACAGGTACTCCGCCCCACGGACCACGTGGGTGATGCCCATCAGATGGTCGTCCACCACGTTGGCGAAATTATAGGTGGGCAAGCCGTCGGACTTGATGAGGATTTGGTCGTCCAGCTCGGCGTTGTCCACGGTGATGTCGCCGTACACCGCGTCGTGGAAGGTGGTGGAACCCTCTGGGATGCGCTGGCGGATAACATAAGGCTCCCCGGCATCCAGCTTGGCCTGGATCTCCTCCGGGGTGAGTGTGAGGCAATGCCGGTCGTATTTAGCGTTGGGATCGTCCTTGTGAAGCTCCGCCAGCCGCTCCTCCGTGCAGAAGCAGCGGTAGGCGTGGCCGGTCTCGATGAGCAACCCGGCATACTTCCCATAAAACTCTCTGCGCTCCGTCTGGATGTAGGGTCCCACAGGGCCGCCCACGTCAGGCCCTTCGTCCCAGGTCAGGCCGCAGCGGCGCATGGTGGCATACACCACGTCTACCGCGTCCGCCACCAGCCGCCCCTGATCGGTGTCCTCGATGCGCAGGATGAACTTTCCCCGGTCGTGGCGGGCCAGCAGCCAGGTATACAGCGCTGTGCGCAGATTGCCCACATGCATATAGCCGGTGGGGGAAGGCGCGAACCGGGTACGGACCTCTCCCTTAGGGATGCGGGCTTCCATATTATCAAACCATTGTCTGTCCACTGCCATAGTAAAACCTCCGAATTTGATCGTATCCCTGATATTATAAGAGGATCGGGAAGATTTTTCAAGAGGGCGACGCAAAAGTCCTGTCGGCAGAGTTCAGAAGGACAAGGCAGACGGGCACGCTCCGGCCCGGTTTGGCATAGTCTGAATTGAAATTCAAACCTGGAGGAGGCTTTTCAGAATGCCGAAAATTCAATACTTCCTGGGCGGCAACACCCCCCAGGGGTTTTATTCCCTTTACCACCAGCTCTCTGATCCCGACCAGTTCCGGGCAGTATATATCATCAAAAGCGGACCGGGCAGCGGCAAGTCCTCCCTGATGCGCCGGGTTGGGCGGCACGTCCAGGCCACTGGACTGGATACGGAGGAGGTGCTGTGCTCCGGCGACCCGGATTCCCTGGATGCACTCATCGTTCCCGCTCTGGGTGCGGCCATCGTGGACGGCACAGCGCCCCAGGGCGCTGTGCCGTTAGTACATTTTAGGTCGTGTGGGCAGCACCACACC
>CATJRT010000274.1 GCA_949742895.1 uncultured Eubacteriales bacterium
ATCACCGTGGGGCTGTGCTTGTTGCCGGTGTCGTTCTGGACGATGAGCACCGGGCGGACGCCGCCCTGCTCACTGCCCACCACCGGGCTGAGGTCTGCATAGAAAATGTCGCCGCGTTTGACACTGTTGTCCACAGGAACTCACACTCCGCCGGATATAGTGCCCGGCTACGCCTATGTAGTCCGGGTACTATCATTCTCCCACGGGGCGGCGGGTTTTATACCGGGCTTGCCGGAAAAACCGCCGCAGCTCGCCGCCTCCGGCCCGGCTCCCTGACTATTCTATGCGCCGGTGTAGATTCTTGGCACCCGCGGCGCTACAGCGCACAGCAGCTCGTAGGAAATTGTGCCCGCAATTCCGGCCTGCTGTTCCACCGGCAGATGGGGGCCGAACACCTCGGCCACATCGCCGGGCTTTACGCTGGCTGCTTCGTCCAGTCCGACCATGCACATATCCATGCACACCCGGCCCATAATTGGGCGGGGCTGGCCGTCCAGCCAGATGCTGCCCTCATTGGACAGCATCCGGTGCAGGCCGTCGGCATATCCAATGGGCAGCACCGCCGTGCGTCCGCCGCCGCAGCCAAAGCTGGCGGTACAGCCGTAGCTCACCGGAGTGTTTTCCGGAAAGTCCCGCACTGCCGCCACCCGGCTGCACAGCGACATCACCGGCTTCAGGCCGGGGCCGTCCAGCTCCTCGCAGGAGGGGGCCGGGTAATGCCCATACAGGGCGATACCGGGACGTATCATATCCATGTGTGTACACGGATAGTTTAGCACAGCGGCGCTGGCTGCGCAATGGCGGATTTCAAAGGTGAGGCTGTATTTTCCTTCAAGCTCTGCCAGCACGTCCAGGAACCTGGCAAATTGGAGCATGGTATAGTTCTCGCTCCCATCGGCGTTGGCAAAGTGGGTAAAAATGCCCTCCGGTTCCAGATGGGGCAAATCACACAATGCGGCGATCTCTGCCGCCGCCTGCTCCGGCTGGTGGCCCAGCACACCCAGGCGGCTCATGCCGGTGTCCGCCTTGAGATGGATTTTTGCCCATTTTCCTGCTGCCCCGGCGGCATTGGACAGGGCGCGGGCCAGCTCGGGAGTGAACACCGTCTGAGTCACCCCAAGCGCCACCGCCTCGTCTGCCAACTCCGGCACGGTATATCCCAGAATGAGGATGGGCGCGGTGATACCGGCGTGTCTCAGCTCCGCCGCCTCGTCCAGGCAGGCCACCGCAAGGTAGTCTGCCCCCAGCTCCACCAGCTGCCGCGCCACCGGGACGGCCCCGTGGCCGTAAGCATTAGCCTTTACCGTGCCCAAAAAACGGCTGCCCGGCGCACAACCGAGCAGGGCGCGATAGTTGTGTTCCAAATTATTCAGGTCGATTTCAGCCCATGTGCGGGCCGTTTCCCGTGTCATCTGATTTCAACTCCATTGTAAAATTGCTGAAACCCACCGTCAGTACCGTGGTCCCGGCGGAGCTAACCTCCGCCTTTAGCAGGGCATGGCTGGCCCGGTCGAAGGTGAGCAGGAACTCCGTGCCTTCGTTTTTTACCCGTTCGGGGTCCTGATAGCGGATCGACAACTGGCTGTCCTCCGGTCCAGTCCATGTCCATTGGGCCATATAACCCTGGCCGATATGTTCCATCAGGGCGGTGACGGCAGACACCGGGGTCAGCCCATCTCCATCCAGCGCCCCCAGGGACAGCCCCGCCCCGTCGTACTCCAGCACGGTTTCCTTTTCAGCCACCCGGGCGGTGATGCCGGACAGCAGCTCCGGGGCAGTGACGGTAAGCACCGTTTCCCCATCCCGCCGCCACTGCACATCCATAGTAAAGTCGAACACCTTGTCGCCGTAGTCCACCGTGAGGTCCGCTACGGCGGACCAGCCTGCCATATTTTGGTACTCCTCTCGGATGGCCCCGGCCAGCTCTTCTGGACTCTCCCCGCTGCCCCCGGCCTTGCAGCCGGACAGTAGCAGGGTCATCATCAGTACACAAGTCAGCAGCTTGCGCACCTTTTGATTCCTCCTCGTTTATATCAGACTTTTAATTGCATATGGTATCTGCTTGATGATGTTGGAGGGGGCGCCCCCTCTCCTGCAATTCTGTCAGTGCATACGGTATCTGTTCGATGAGGTCGGTAGGGGTTATGCCGTACTCCCCTTTGTCCTCCGCCGCCAGATCTCCGGCCCGGCCGTGGACCCACGCCGCTATCACCGGCGCGTCTGTTATCCTCTGTACCGTCAGCGCCGCCACCAGTCCCGCCAGCGCGTCCCCGCTGCCGCCCTTGGCCATGCCGGGGTTGCCGGTGGGGTTTACTACACAGCCCTTTCCCGCTGTGATGATGGTGCGGTGGCCCTTGAGTACTACCGTGCAGTGGTGCCGCAGGGCAAAGGCTTGGGCGGTGCCCAGCCGGTCCCGGATGGGCAGCTCACAGCCGGACAGCCGGGAAAACTCCCCGTTGTGGGGGGTGAGGATGGTTTCACCCTTCCGCCGGTCCAGTACGCCGATGTGCCGGGAGAGGGTGGCGGCGCCCTCCCGCTCGTCCAACTCATCTATATGTCCGGAAATGAGATTTAGACCGTCCGCGTCCAGGATGACGGGACAGGTCAGCTCGTCCATCAGCCGGAACACCAACCGCTTGGCCTGCTCGCCCTGGCCCAAACCGGGGCCGATGAGGGCGGCGGTGCAGCCCTTCGCCTTCTCTACCACGGCATCGTCGTCCTCGGGCATGGGCCACACCATGGCCTCGTCGCAGCATTTGACGGCGGCGATGGGGTAGATGTTCTCCGGAACTGCCACAGTCACCAGTCCCGCGCCGCCCCGGACGGCGGCCTTGGCGGCAAGGCACGCCGCACCCACATAGCCCCGGCTCCCCGCCAGGATGAACAGCTTTCCAAAGTCCCCCTTGTGGCCGTCAACGGGGCGGTGGGGCAGGCTCAGCATTTCCCGCTCCATCAGCACGGTCTGGGTGCGCTTGGGGTACAGCTCATCCGGTATGCCGATGTCCGCCACCACAATCCGCCCGCTGTGGACCGCGCCCTTGCCTACATACAACCCCGGCTTACCACGGGAGAAGGTGACGGTCACGTCCGCTTTCACCGCCGTGCCCATCACCGCCCCGGTGTCGGCGTGGATGCCGCTGGGCACGTCGGCGGACACCACCCAGCCCGTTCCCCATCGGGTCATCCGTGCGGCCAAGGCCGCACTGTCCTCCAGATCACGGGTGAGCCCCACGCCGAACAGGGCGTCGATGGCCACATCGAAGCTCATATACTGTTCCTTGCGCTCCGGGTCAAAATCCTCCAGCACACCGCCTTCCGCTATCAAGCGGCGTTCCATCTCCCGGCAGTCCGGGGTCATTTTGGCCCGGTCCCCCGCCAGGACGCACTTCACCCGCCAGCCCGCCTCCAGCAGCAGCCGGGCAGCGGCCACACCGTCCCCGCCGTTGTTGCCAGGGCCGCACCACACAATGGCGGAGCGGCGGCGCATGGCCCAGAACTCCGCCTTTTCCTCTTGGGTCAGGATGTGTCCGTCCTTTGCCACATAGGCGGTGGGGCCGTCCGCGTCCAGACCCGGACCTGGGATGGGCAGGGCGCGCACCTCCCGGACCAAGGCCTGGGCGGCGTTTTCCATGAGCTGAGTGGACGGGATGCCCCGTTCCTCGATGGCGATGCGGTCGATTTCCCGCATCTGGGCGGCGGTGTAAAGGTTCATAGCGGCCCCTCCTCTCTGATTCCAAAGCGGCGTTTCTTTTTTGTGCTTCAATGTTGTCATGCTCTGAAGCTCCCCACCTGGGGAAAATCTGTCTTTTCCATTCATTATACGGTTTTTCCTCTTGCATTTCAACCTCTATTATGATATAAAAAACAAAGTGAAATGTGTGGAACGGGAAAATAGGGAGTTACCACCACCCCAGAGAGAGGCGGTCACCGGCTGAAAGCCGCCTTGGCGCGTGTCCCCTTGGTTCGCCCGGGAGCGGCCCCCGAGAGGGGGACGGTTTGAGCTCGCCGTTACCGGGCTTTGAGTGCGCGTCATATTGGCGCGAATGCGGGTGGTACCGCGGAAGGGCAGCCTTTCGTCCCCAGCGTTGGGGAGGAAAGGCGTTTTCTTGTTTTGGGGGGAGGGGTTTGTTTGAACAATATCACGATTCGGGACTACCGAGAGAGCGACTGGCCCAGGCTTCAGGCCATCCACGACGCTGCCCGAATGGATGAGCTTCGCTTGGCCGGACTGGCGGATGCGTTTCTTCCCCTGTCCGTGGCGGCGGAGCGGGAGGGGCTGTTCGAGTACGCCCTGCGGGTCGTTGAGCTGGACAGGGATGCAGTGGGTTTTTCCGCCTTTACCGGGGACGAGCTGGCCTGGCTGTACGTCGATCCTGCCCTGTCTCGCCGGGGCGTAGGCCGCGCCCTGGTGGAGGACGCTCTTGGGCGTATGGGACGGCCTGTCTCCATCGAGGTGCTCTCCGGCAACACCCCCGCCTTGAGGCTTTACCGCCGCTGCGGCTTCCGGAAGGCGGAGACCGTTTCCGGCCAAATGCCGGGCAACGAGGGGGTTTCCGTCCCCTGCCATATCCTCCGTCTGGACTGAATCGATTGCCGGAAACGATTGGAAAAGGGGGGCGGATATGGACTATACGCAGGACGATTTGAACGAGGCAAAGCGCCAGATTGCCTCGACGATCCACAAGCTGCGCGAGACTATCCTCACGCTGGAGGCAAAGGAAGACCCCGCCCGGTACAAATCCCGGATCACGCTGGCCAAACGCAGGGTAAAAGCATTTGAGCTGGCGAACGTACTGATCGAGCGGGAAATAAATACAGGATAAAGGAGTATATGCACATGAAAGAACAGTTAGCAAAGATCCGCGCCGAGGCGCTCGCCGCCTTCGAGGATGCCCGCGACTCCGCCGCCCTGGACGAGCTGCGGGTGAAGTACCTGGGCAAAAAGGGCGAGCTGACGGCGGTGCTCAAGCAGATGGGCAGGCTGTCCGCCGAAGAGCGCCCCGCCATGGGCGCACTGGCAAACGAGGTGCGCGCCGCGGTGGAAAGCGCCTTGGATTCCGCCGCTGAAAAGCTGGCGCAGGCTGCGTTGTCCGC
>CATJRT010000275.1 GCA_949742895.1 uncultured Eubacteriales bacterium
AAAGCATAATCGGCCACGTCCTCACCCCCAAACGATAAAAAAATTAGGCCACACATGGCCGTGTGGCCTTGTGTAACCTAATAATAATGGCTGCCATTGGAAAAACTTTTTGCCTCCAGCCTTGCAACCGGGGCGGCGGCGTGTTAAAATATAAAAACCTGCGCAAACGGGCGGGAATTTACACGGTAGGAGCCGCATACCATGCACCCCATTTTATTTGTTGTTTTGCTGACCGCCGCTACCGGTGTGGGCGGTTTGGCTCTGGGCGGAGGATTAGCCGCCCTGCTGAAGCGGGAGTCTCCCCGGGGGACCGCCTTGCTACTCAGCTTCACTGCCGGATTGATGGTGTCCATCGTGGCGCTGGACATGGTTCCCGAGGCGATGGAGGCCGCAGGAGACCAGCTGATCACGGTGCCGCTGTTCCTGGTGGCTGGCTTCGGGGTCACCTTTCTGCTCAACTGCTGGATTGATAAAAGTGCCCATCACGAGGACGAAAACGCCCCCCACCACTGCGCCTGCGGCCATCATGACCTGCACACGGCGGGAATCGTCCTGGCGGCGGCAGTGGCCCTGCACAACGTCCCGGTGGGGATGGCGGTAGGGGCTACGGTGGCGGTTCAGGGTATTTGCTACGCCAGCGTGCTGGCGGCAGTGACCATCGGTTTGCACAATCTGCCGGAGGGCATGAGTATTGCCATTCCCCTGCTGCACGATGGGTCGAAAACTATCTCAGCTATTTTTGTGGCGGCGCTCAGCGGCGTGCCCACGGTGCTGGGAGCCATCGCGGGCTACTTGGTGGGCAATCAGGCGCCTATGGCCCTGGCTGCCGCCCTGGGATTGGCAGGGGGCGCCATGCTGTACGTGGTATTTTTTGAGCTGCTGCCTGAGTCGGGCCTGCAATGGAGGTCCAAGTGGACGATCCTGGCCACGGTGGTGGGATTTGCCCTGGGAGTGGGGCTGATTTTCAGCCATGGGCATCATTGAAAAAACAGCGGCGTCCGCCTGGACGCCGCTGTCAGTTTTTCAAAAAAGTCTGCCCTGGGGCAGACTTTTTTGCGTATGTTCGGAGTGCGTATAGAAATGCCGGTCCGGTGCTATTTGTCCGGTTCTGCATTGGCGTTGAAGGCTAAACGGTACTGTTTAGGGGTTTCGCCGTATTCATTGCGAAAAGCGGTGGAAAAATGCCCCGGATTGGAAAAGCCAAGCTGGGAGGCGATTTCTGCGATGGAGAGGGAGGAGGTCTCCAGATAGCGCTTGGACTCCTCCAGACGCAGGAATTCAAAATGCTTCTTGGGCGTGGTGTTTAGCTTCCGCATAAAAATATTACGCAGAGTTCGTTCCTCTACATTCAAATAGGCGCACAGCTCGCCCACGGAAAAGCGGGAGATATTTTCCCGCATATACAGCACCGCTGAACTGAGAAGACGGTGTGTTTGAGGGCCTGTCCCCTCCTGAATCATTTGATAGCAGGAGTAATAGAGCGACTGGAACAGCGCGGCTGCACTGCGCAGGCGCTCTTGCTTAATGTCTCGCATGGCGGCCGCGCACAGGCTCAGGACAGGGTTGCCCAGCGTAAGCAAGTAGACCTTGTTGGGGGTAAAGATCATATGGGGGGTTTTGAATTCAAAGAGCCAGAAGTTCCATTTCGGTCCGGAGCAATGGTAATGGAGGTTGTGTGCGGCATTGACAATCACCAGGCTGTTCGGTCCCACCATCATCTGCTTATCGTCCACCATGAAGCTCCCGGCGCCTTCCATCGTATAGATGAAGATGTATTTGTCGGGTTCGATGATTCTGTGGGTGGCAGCGTAACCCTGCTCAGTGAACAGCTTATAGATAGCCCGGACAGCCATTGGATCGGTAAATTTCCAATCCCTTGTCATATAAACATCTTGATACATTCTACCATCCCCTATTTTTTATAACTTTGCTTTTTATTATAAAATTTCGTGGAAAAATTGTCAAGAAAAATGAAAAAATACATAATAAATTCTGAAAATATAACTCTGTTTTCTCATAACTATAAATTATTCCCTTTTTTGTATTTACATTATGAAGAAAAAATGGTTAAATATAACTGACCCAAAAAAATCTGGTTGCAAAATCGGAAGAGGTTGTTCAAAGTCGTCGTTGAGTCGTTTCCGTGAGGTAAGACCTTACTTTATGTCCATAGGTCGGGGGGACTATGGACGCGCTTTGCGAACGGCTTCGCGCCGCACGGCTAGTTAAAAGAATATATGAAAGGATGACGAGCATGAAGAAAAAAACATGGTCCCGGTTCCTATCACTGCTTCTGGCTGCCATGATGGTCGTGTCCTGCCTGCCGCTGACTGTGCTGGCGGCGGAAGGGGATGGCGGGGCAACGTTACACTACCTTGGCCTGAATGACGGCGGCTGGATTGACAGCCCCACTCCGCTGGACATCCAGCTTTATAACACGGATGGGTCTGCGGCTGCCAGCATAACCAGCGGCGCGAAGTACGGCATCGTCTGCAATGGGAAGATGATGAGTTCTCCGTACTCTGTCGGCGCCAATCAGGTCGTTTACCGCGCTGATTTTGTGAGTGGCAACCTGAGCAAAGCCGCGTATCAGTTCACCTTTACGGAAACGAACGGCGGCTACACCATCGGCGCCAACAAACCTGATCATTACCTGACCCACGAAGTGGTGGATGCGACCTATACCAATGGAGACTCCTGCACCGCCTATGTGCTGCGTCAGGAGGCCGAGATCTTCAACATCGCCCCTGTGGAGGGAGCCTCCGGTTCCTACCACATCTGGGTTGGAGAGGCCGGCGGCGAGGTAGAGCCCTCTACACCGGTGGAGAGTACCGAGCCTGAGCAGCCGTCCACACCTGTGGAAACCGCCGGGCCTACCGAGCCTGTGGAAACTGACAAGCCTGGGCAGCCCGCCAGCGCCTTCAAGGCCCAGCTGGGCAGCGACGCCAACTTTAATGGCGATATCGTGGAGCTGAGCAATGCGCTGTATACCTTTACAGCGAACGGCGCGGCGTATACCGTTTCCAACGGGGACGTGTACCTGAATATTGTGGCCGGTAAAAACGCGTACCCTAATGGCAGCAACGCCGGGCTTGTCGCAAAGGTCGAATTTTACAACGGTCAGTTTTTCATCTCCAATAACCAGGGCAGATACCTCGCGTTTATGGGCACCAAGAAGTTTGACGCTGGGAACGCCGCATCCTGTGAAAACCTGGGTGATGTGTATAAGTTCAGCCTGTTCCGGCCCGCAGCGGGGGATGAGGACTCCTCTGAGGAGATCGACGGCTATGTCCGCCTGACCAGCCTGGATCAGGTTAAGGACGGCGGCAAGTACCTGATCGCCTCCAAGGCCGCCGACGGTATTTGGCACATCCTGTATCCCTCTGCGAGCGGTACAGACCCCTATGCCCACGTGGCCAAGGTGGTGGACCCCAACGCCAAGCCGCCTGCCCCCACTTCGGGCGAAAAAATCGCCAAGATGCTCGATAGCGGCGTGGCCGACAACACCTGGGTGTTTACCGGCGGCGCAGCCGTAGAGGGCAACTTTGAACAGACCGGCGGCCAGCGCAATTACATGGGCCACTTTGAGGAGTCCATCCGCTGGACCGGTACTGCCACCGAGGGCGAAAACTCCAACGGTTTCTCCACTGGCCGCCAGCGCTACACCGTCAACACCGCCTGCTCCGGCCAGACCCTGAACGATGTGGTCAGCAACTGGGATTCCGCCGTGGCGCGGTATAACCCCCGGGCCGTGGTGTACATGGTGGGCCAGGAGGACGCGAATAGCGAAACCTTCCGCGCCGACCTGGAGAGCTTCGTGAGCAAGTCTCTGACCTTGCGGGACGGCAATGGTTTTGCCGTCATCCAGAAGTCCTGGGACGGCAGCCTGGCCAACCTGGACGCCATCGCCGATGAAGTGCTGGCCTCCTACGCCGACACTGAGGCATATGCCCGCATCGCCGTGGTGGAGCACACCGGTGTGTCCGCCTTGGACGCGGCCGGACATTTGGCCATCGCCAACCAGCTCCTGGCGGCGCTGTTCAAGCGCAGCGGCGTGTCTGTCCAGAGCCTGACTGAGGCGGACCGCCCCGAGAAGTACCTGAAGGACGCTCCCACTGTTGCGTGGGCTGACGGCGTGATGACCATCACCCTGTCCGGTAGCTTCACCTACGAGGTGCGGCTGGACAGCGGCGTAACCGTCAGTGGCTCCGGCACCGACTCTGCTGCTGTTACTGATCTGCCCAGCGGCGAAGCCTATACGCTTGTCACCCGTAGCGAGGACGGCGCGACCCAGTACAAGACCCTCACAGGCACGGTGGGCGGCGGACTCGGTGAGCCTGAGCTGACTGCGGCTCAGCAGAAGATCGCCGGCCTGGTGCATGGGAAGAAGCCTCTGACCTGGCTGTTCATGGGCGATTCCATCACCCACGGTTGCGCCCACACTCTGGGCTACGACTCTGTGTCTCAGATTTTCGACAAGTATCTGGATATGCTGGACCGGCCTGAGGATGTAGTGATCAACACTGCCGTGTCCAGCGCCGACTCCGCCGGCACCCTGCGGGCCATCCAGTACCGTATGGAGCAGTTCGGCGCACCCGACGTGGTCTCTATCATGCTGGGCACCAACGATGCCTCTGTGATCAAGGACACTGCCGCCTACAAGCAGAACCTTGAGAGCATCATCGCGAAGATCCGCGAGGTGAACCCCAACGTGGTCATCATCCTGCGTTCTCCCACTGCTCTGATCACCGACTCCGGCAATGCCCGCTATGAATGCGGCCTGAAGTACGGCGCAATGATGAAGCAGATCGCGGACGCCGATCCCGAAAACATCATTTACCTGGAGCAGTACAGCGCCATGCAGGAAGCCCTGAATACCTACTCCTGGATGAAGGCGGGCAACCCCAAGGCCCTGATGAGCGACTGGCTGCATCCCGGCGCGCTGGGCCACGTGATTATGGCCAAGAACTTCATCAAGGCCATCGGCCTGTGGACTGAGGACACTGCCATCTCCAACCTGGACTACGTCCTCACCAGCCCCGAAGCCTCCAGCGTCAGCGTGGAAGCCGGCCTGACGGTCAGCGACGGAGTCCTTTCCCTGAACGTCTCCGCGCTGGGCAGCGATTTGGGTCAGACCACCCTGTCCGCCACGAAGGACGGTCAGACCTGGTCCGTCACCGCTCCGGCGGGCGAGGACCTGCGCCTTACCCTGCCCGATGGCGCGTATACTGTGAGCGCCGTCAGCGTCAGGACCGACGCGGCCAAGGAGGTCACCTTCGCCTCCGCCAGCGTGGAAATCGGCGAGGTGGTCTATGAGAAGCCCGCCGCCCCCGCAAACCAGCCCGAAGAGGGTACGTACACCATGCCCAGCGACAAGCTCAGCGGAACCAGCAGCAACGGTCCCATGAGCGATGAAGAGGTCAGTAGCTTCTTCCGCATCCCCGCCCTGGTCACCCTGCCCAACGGCTGGATCGTAGCGGCGTCCGACGCCCGCTGGCCCAACACCAACGACTCCCCCAACAACCTGGATACCATCGTGTCCGTCTCCAAGGATGGCGGCGAAACCTGGGAGTGGGAGATTATCAACTACTTTGCTGACTTCGCGCCCATCCAGGGTGCCACGTACTATCCCGGCACGAGCAAGCTCGCCAGCGCCTCCTTCATCGACCCCGCCCTGACTGTGGACGGCAGCGGGAAGCTCTGGATGCTGGTGGATATGCTCCCGTCCTACAGCGGAAACGCAGGCGGCAACAAGATGGGTCCGGCCAACACCGGCTTTGACGAGCAGGGCCGCCTGCTGCTCACCCACGGCGTGGCTGGCGGGACCGCCTCCACCAACGCCAGCGACTATACCTACTGCGTGGATCTGAATGCCCAGCCCTCCGAGACGGTCCAAAAGGACGGCCAGTCCGTTGGCCTGTATCCCATCTGCGACCGGACGAACGGCATGGAGACCGGTTACTATGTGGACGTCTTTATGGACCTCTGGTACGACTATGAGGACGGAGGCATGAAGCCTGTGCTGTGCCGGCAGACCGACAGCACCCACTATGTCCAGAACAATATTTTCTATATGCAGTCTGAGTGGAAGGTCTTCTGCACCTTCTATATCATGGTTCGCAGCGCCGAGGTGGATGAGACCACTGGCCGCCTGGTGTGGAGTGAGCCGAGGCTGCTGAACGTGAAGAATACCGGCGAGAGATTTACCGCCGTCTGCCCCGGCCGTGGCACCACCACAACCGTGACCGTGGACGGCAAGCAGACCGAACGCATCATCTTCGCCCTGTACGACAACGCCACCGGAACTGAGCTGGCCAGTACCGTTTACTCTGACGACGGCGGCAAGACCTGGACCCGTGGCGCACGTACCCCTGATGTATCGACCAACGGCACCGGCAAGTCCAGCGAGTCCCAGTTTATCCATCTACCCAACGGTGACCTGCGGCTCTATTCCCGCAACTCTGTGGGCTACATCAGCTATGCTGACAGCTCCGACGGAGGCAAGACCTGGGGCGTGTCCAAGCTGGACAACAATCTGGGCTATTGCGGCAACTGCATGGTTTCCTTCATCAACCTGGAGGGTAAGCTGGTCGATCCCGACAACACAGTTTATGAGAACCTGATCCTGGCCTCCTATCCCAAGGAGAACTACCGCAGCAGCGGCGTCATCCGTATCGGCTCCATCGACCCAAAGACCAATGAGGTCACCTGGTTCAATGACGATACCATCCGCTTCCCCGGCCGCTATAACTACTCCTGCCTGACCCAGTATTTGGACGAGAACGGCAAGCCTGCCGACCTGTTCGCCGTGCTGTATGAACAGGACGACACCACGAACGCGAAGGGCGTTATGGCCATGCGGTACGTTGAACTGACCGCAGCGGACCTGCTGGGTGACGGCTGGATCTTGGTGAATGAGGTGTCCGAACCCGTTACCCTGGATGTGGACATCAGTCTGGTGGACATCATTGCGGGCGAGAGTAAGGCCATCGCCATCGAGTATTCCCCCGCAGATGCCGAGGTGCGCTGGACCTCCTCCGATGAATCCGTGGTCACCGTCAGCGGCAGCGGCGTCATCACCGGCGTGAGCGCAGGCAAGGCCGTTATCACGGTCGCCGTTACCAAGGGTTCCCTGACCCGTAGCGCTTCCATCAACGTTCTGATTCAGGGCATGGACGGCTCCATTATCTTGCCTGACCAGTACCTGAGTGGGCTGACATCAGTTACGATTCCCGGAAGCACCAGCTATGTGCTGGACGAGGACGGCGTGGAGGACGGCGTGTACATCATTTACGCTCAGTCCGGCAACCGTGTGCTGCACAACGGGAATGGCGTGACGAACCACTGCACTCCGAGCATGAGCGGGGACAAGGCCATGACCGCGAACCACGCCGCCGATAATAGATGGAAGCCAACGGACGATCTGTGGAAGTTGGTGGAGCAGGAGGACGGTTCCTACTTCATCCAAAGCCCGACCGACGGCAAGTACCTGACCACCACTGCCAGCGGCAGCCAGCTCGCGCTGGGCGGCGAGGGCGTCCCGTTCACCATCACCCACATAGGTAATGGCGTCTACAATGTCAAGAACGGCGACAGCTATCTGGCTTTCTCCGGCGGCTGGAAAATGCAGAACACTGCCTTTGAGATTCGTTTCTTTGGCGAGTTTACCACCCAAGACGTTACCACCTACACCGTCACCGCCGACGGCCTCAAGGCCCTGATTTATTCCCTGGACCAGTACGAGGCCAACTACAGCCACATCCTGAACCTGGCGGGCGAGTACGACGATGAGGCCGAGGCCCTGGCGGCTCAGGCCAGAATTGACGAAGCGTCTAAGACTCTCTATGCCCAACTGCGCACCGGTAACACTACCCGCTACACCGTCACCTATGAGGTGAACGGCGAAATCTGGGGCGTACAGAGCTACTACGTCGGGAACACCATCGTTCCCATGACCCGTCCCACTGCTCCGGCTGGTCAAGTGTTCGCCGGTTGGACCGGCCTGCCTGCCGACCTGATTATGCCTGACCACGATCTGGCGCTGGTGGCTTCCTTCCGGGCTGCCGGCGGCACCTCCAGTCAGCTGCCTGTGGTGCCGGAAATTGTTATCCCGAACCCGGATGAAGAGATCGACGACGGCGACACCCCGCTGGGCGAGCTGCCCTTCATTGACGTGGACCATGAGAAG
>CATJRT010000276.1 GCA_949742895.1 uncultured Eubacteriales bacterium
AAAGGCCCGGGGCAGCAGCCCCAGGCCTTTTTCGGTTCATCCGCACAGTACAAAGGGGTCGTTCCTGCTGCCCCGGCCGGACACCGGCTGCGCTGCCCGGATGTTCACCACCGGCCGCACGCCCCGGAGCGTATCCGTAGGGCTGAAATAGATGTGCCCATCCTCCCCCATCCGGCGCACCAGGGCGTCGGATGGGCAGTAGGGTGTCTCCAGCCAGTAGTCCCCGGACACGCCGTACCCCTGCCGGGCCAGCTCCGCTGTCAGGCCGATGGAAGGCAGGCACACCGTGTCCTCCACCCACACCCGCCACGCCCGGTCCTCGTCCCGGTCGGACAGCTCCGCGATGTGGCTGCACGAGAAAAACACCTCCCCGGCCTCCGCCTGGTTCCGGCGGCTGTCGGGCAGTAGCACCTCATGCCGCCGCAGACTCAGCAGCGCCCGCTCCTCCGGCGAAAAGCCTGCCAGGAATGCACCGTTGAGCCATTCCCGGCTCCCACTGTCCAACCAGACGTTACTCCCGCCTTCATCAAAGGGCAGGCAGGCAATGTCCTGGACACACAGCAGCGTGAACCCGCCGTCCTCTTCCTCAGCCACCAGCCAGGTCAGCGGCTGACCCTCATAGCTGCCCAGCGTAACGTAGGCCCCTGGCTCCAGCCCGTCATGAACCGCATTGGACTGCCACACGGCCTGGACCCGCCCCGCCAGCGGCGGGAGGATCAGCGCCAGCGCCAGTGCGCCACCCACGGCAGGGCGCACCCAGGGCATCATGCCGCCCACTGACCGTGCCGCCCGCCCCTCGCCGTCCAGCGCCAGGGCCAGGCATGCCAGCAGCAGCAGGTCGGCGATTTCAATGTAGGCGAACATATGCTTGGCAAAATCCCCCTCGCCGTTGAGCATCACCGGCAGCAGATAGGCGTAGGCCAGTCCGCCCAGCAGCGCCAGAAGAGGCAGGGCCAGCCACAGCGGCCTGGTTCTTCGCCCCCATGCCAGGACTGCCAGCACCATAAAGGCCGCGATGGCGGCAAAATTGCCCCACACCGTGTCCAGCGCCAGCCAGTCCCGGAAGCCGCTCCAAAGGGACATCCGTCCGGTATAGCTCATCGGGGGATACCCCGCTCCGTAGTTGGCCAGATACCAGGGCCGCACCATACCGCAGTGCAGAGCGGTGATCTGCGCCTGCTCCCACAAACGTCCCGGATGGGTCAGGTAAAAGCGAAGCAAATCCCCCTTGCCCACCGATTCCGCTGCTTCCCGCAGCCCCCGCTCCTCCAGCTCAGGCAGCAGGCCGTCCATATAGTAGTTGGTGTCCCGGTAGTCGGAAAGCTCCGCTGGCAGGCCCAGGTCGGCCATATAACGCCGGGCTGTAACCTCGTTCTGGCCTCGGACCACCCCGAAAAACACCGCATTGTAGTTGGTCTCAATGTCCATCCAGCTGGGGACCATCGCCCACACCGCCAGCAGCACGGCGGCGGCTCCGCCACCCATGGCCAGCACCCGGCGCTTTTCCCCGCCCCGCAGATACACCGCCAGCGACATCACGACCGCAAGCAGGATGGCCAAGGGGATGTTGAAGAACTTGGCCCAGCCGTAGCCCACGGCGGAGAGGGCACACCACGCACCGTCCCAAACAGTGGGCCGGAGCCGACCCAGTGCCCGCAGCAGGAGGGCCGTGCAGAACACCAGCATGATGTGCTCCAGGGCCTCGCCGTAAAAGGAGTTGAAGTAGGCCACGTAGCCCACGTCACACAGCACCACCAGCGCCGCGCACTTCACCAGAGCGTCCGCCCACAGCCGCCGCAGCCGGATCTGGTAGCACAGCAGACCGATGGCGGCGGCGTACAGCAGGGCATACATACAGCCCAGAACCTGGATATGGTAGATACTCATCTCCCAGCCCATAACCTTATTCACTGCCAGATTGACCGCCACCGACAGCCGCACGAAAGGCACATGCAGGGAGGGATAGCGGCGCAGCCCCGCCGTTCCGAACAGAATAGAGGACAGGTTGGCGCTCCACGAGCCATGGCTCAGGTCTATGGCGTAGGCGTCCGCATAGGTGTGGCTGGGGATACGCTCCCCGTAGGACAGTGAACTGGCCCCCATCACCCGGCTAAAATCCCCGTTGTTGGACAGGCCCACCCCGTCCCCGGCAAGCAGCACCCACAGCACCACGGCCAGCGCCAGCAGCCCAAAGATCAGCCCGTTCCACCGGCGGTAGCCCTCTGCCGGTCCCATCCTCTTTTTCCCGTCCATTGGCCTGTCTCCTTTGTCAATGCGTGTTTTAGGAATCACTGATTCAATACGTCTGCGGTGCTTTGCGGATATTTCACGCCAAAATTTTGTTGCAATTTCTTGAGATAAACAAATTATTCCTGAAAAATTGCGCCTCATTCTGACGCAAAATCTCTCGCAAACCGCTTTTGCCGATTGAATCAGTCGTTCCTTTATATGGGCTTCGTGTTATTCTACATCATTTTACGCCCCGCCGCAAGCCCCTGCTGGGACTGCCCGCACCCCACTCCGGTTCAGGCTTCCACGCTCCCACAGCAGAGCCAAAAGCTGCTCCTCATAGCCTGCCGGAAGGTCCAGCTCCGGCGCACTCAGCTCCAGCCCACCCATACCTCCGCCCCGGTACAGCTCCACCGTCCGCCCCCAGCGTCCCCCGGTGGGGCCGAAGGCCAGCGTCACGTCCGCTCCTGCCCCCGGCGGAGCCACCGGAAGGCCAAACCGCCCATGAAGCCAGCGGGCAAACTCTTCCCCGCCGGGAGCGTCTATCGCCAGCCCCCGCACCTGGGGGCACAGCCGCTCCGCCGCCGTCATCAGCTCGGGGCACAGCCGGGGCGCAGTCAGGGCCACCCGCCCCCGGCGGGGCTCCACCCCTTCAAGCTCCAACGCCCCCATGGCCCACACGTCCGCCATAGGCCTGCCGCAGGGGCAGCGCATCCACCAAGCGCAGCAGCCGCAGCCGTTCAGCATAGGGGAAGTCCGGGCCAAGCACCACCCGGCTAACCCCCGCCTGGGCCAACATCCGCTCCGCCCGGTACAGCCGGCGGTCCAACCGCCTGGAGGATAACCCCTGCGGCTCGTACACCGCTCCCCGCAATACCGTTACCGGCCCAAGCGCCGCCTGCTCCAGCCTGCCCCGGCCCTTTTCCCGGATATGCACTAATTGACCTGTCATCGTCTCACCTCACCGACCCATATGCGGCGTACTCCCCTAATATACCGCCGGGAGCGGCGGAGAAACCAGACCGGCCTTCAAAAAGCTTCCTGCCCAGGTGGGAAGTGGATATGGACCAGACAGGCACAGGACCGGCGCGGTGCGCATAGCTGTGAATAAGGGCCTTCCGGCGTTGGAGGGTCCGGATGAAGCACAGAGAAGAAAAGGGGAAGATCGGATGAAAGAAGTGTTAACCAACCGGCTGGCCCGGCTGCTGTGCGTCAAGTCGCTGGTAACGCTGATACTGACGGCGGCGTTCGCCGTCATGGCCCTGCGGGGCGAGGTCAGCCAGGATTTCATGACGGTATACACCGTCATCGTCGCCTTCTACTTCGGCACGCAGCTGGAACGGACATCCCAAAAAGGAGGTGACGGACAGTGAAGCTGCTCAAATGTATCCTTACTGAAAACGACTGCTATCAGACCAAACGGACCATACAGCCCCGCGGTGTGATGGTTCACTCCACCGGGGCCAACAATCCCACTCTACGGCGGTATGTCCAGCCCGCTGTGGGCGACCCCAAGCGGGACACGCTGCTGAATACCCTGGGGATCAACAAAAACGGAAACCACTGGAACCGGGCGGGCATCGACGCCTGCGTCCACGGCTTCATTGGTAAACTGGCGGACGGCTCTGTCGCCGCCGCCCAGACCCTGCCCTGGACCCACCGGGGCTGGCACGCCGGGGACGGTACCAGCGGCCGCAGCGCCAACGATACCCACATCAGTTTTGAGATCTGCGAGGACGGACTTACCGACCCGGCGTATTTCAAGCTGATTTACCAGGAGGCCGTGGAGCTGACGGCATACCTGTGCACGCAGTACGGGTTGGACCCGCTGGCAGACGGGGTTGTGATCTGCCACAGCGAGGGCTACCGCCGGGGGGTCGCCTCCGGCCACGCCGACGTAGAGCACTGGTTCCCCAGGTACGGCAAAAGCATGGACGATTTCCGCGCCGACGTGGCAGCGGAGCTGGCCCCAAAGCCCGAGCCGGAACCGGAGCCTGACCCTGGACCTGGCCCTGGCCCTGAACCGGACCCCGATGAGGAGGATGATGACATGAAGTATTACAACACGCTCAACGATGTGCCGGAGAGCTACCGGCCCACCATCCGCAAACTGATGGAGCAGGGCGCGTTGAAGGGCCGGAGCGACCCGGACCCGGAAACACTGGAGGACAATGTGCTGGACGTGTCCGAGGAGTACTGCCGGGTGATGACCACTCTGGACCGTATGGGACTGTTCGGTGTGTAACGTGTGAGAAACGCCCCTCTGGCAGTTGCACCGCCCCAGTAAAAACGGACAATAGACAAACGCCCCCTGATGTAGGAAAAACGAACTACATCAGGGGGTGTAACTTAT
>CATJRT010000277.1 GCA_949742895.1 uncultured Eubacteriales bacterium
CCATTTCCGTCGCTACAGCGCCGGATGGGCGGGCAGCGAGGGGATCTACATCGGCGGTGTGCCCTGGAACATGGTGGAGCAGGAAGCGGGCGATAGTTTTGCCGCCTATGGCGACGCCGCCGTCTACATCGTCGGCCGCGTGGGCGGCGAGGGTTCCGACCTGAGCAAGGACAGCGCATCCGATGGCTACAACGGCGACTTCCTCCACCTGACCCAACGGGAGATGGACACTCTCAAGGGCCTGAAAGCCCTCAAAGACCAGGGAATCTTCCAGAAGATCGTCTTTATCTACAATGGCGCCAGCATGGTGTCCGCTGGCTTCATCAATGACCCCCAGTACGGCATCGACGCCGCCCTGTGGGTGGGTACCCTGGGCCAGAACGGCGGCTCTGCTGTGGGTAAGCTGCTCACCGGCGAGTACGTTCCCTCCGGCAAGCTCACCGACACCTTCTGGGTGAGCCACGAGATGAACCCCGTCAACGTCAACTATGGCTACTGGGAGTACGCCGACGCGGACAAGTACGGCATCCTCAGCAAGCAGGGTAATATGTTCGTGCCCGAGCCCACCCTCCACGCCTACACCGTATACCAGGAGGGGATGTACCTGGGCTACCGTTACACCGAGACCCGGTATGAGGACGCGGTGATGGGAGCGCCTAACGTGGGTGATTTTGACTACAGCCAGGTGGTGGCCTTCCCCTTCGGCCATGGCAAGAGCTACACCGAGTTCTCCTACAGCAATTTCAAAGCCGAGAAAGAGGGGGAGCGCAGTTATGTGCTGTCCGTGGATGTGACCAATACCGGAAACCAATACTCCGGGAAAGAGGCCGTTCAGTTCTATGTCTCCAAGCCTTATGGTGATTACGCCAAGCAGAACCAGATCCAGGTGCCTGCCGTGGAGCTGCTGGACTTCGGCAAGACAAAGGCTCTGGCCCCCGGCGAGACCGAGTCTATCCAGGTCACAGTGGACGAGAAGTATTTTGCCTCCTATGACGTGTACGGCGCGGGTACCTACGTACTCATGCCCGGTGACTATTATGTCACCGCTGCGGCCGACGCGCACCAGGCAGTGAACAACATCCTGCTGGCTAAAGGCGCGGACGCCGCCAAACTGGCAGGCATCGGGGACCAGGATTTGACAGCCAAGTTCGCTCTGGGCCTGAACGCCGAGAAGTATGCTTTTTCCGACGCCACCGGCAACCCCATCGTCAACCTCTTTGACTACGGCGATATCAACCGTTACAGCGGCCGTGGGGACAACAGCGTTCGCTACTATGACCGGGCCGACTGGGCGGGCACCGTCTCCCTGGACCGGGTAAACGGCGTTCCCAAGCTGACCGCCACCCAGGAGATGGCCAACGACATCCTCAAACAGTGCCCGGTGGAGTACGGCATCCCGATTCCCAAGGACAGTGAAAAAACGGCCTATCCCACCATGGGCAAGTCTGCGTGCATCAGCCTGGTGGATATGCGGGCAGACAGCGAGGGCAATCCCATCGAAATCGATGATCCCATGTGGGACACCTTCATCGACCAGCTGACCTGGGATGAGCTGGCCACTCTGGTAAGCACCGGCTACCACAACACCGCCCTGGTGGAGTCCATCGGCAAGCCGGAGACCAATGATGAGAACGGCCCCAACGGTTTCAACCTGCGCTACAACCAGCAGAAGGAAGGGCGCGTTTACCGGGATGAGGTCAAGGCGGGCCATGTGGATGCCGAGGGCAACGTCACCGACCAGGGCGACCCCAACGGCAGCTTAAAGACCACCGCTTTCCCTGCAAACGGCATCATCGCCGCCAGCTTTAACCGAGACGTGGCATACCGTGCTGGCAGGATCATCGGCGAGGACGGCATCTGGTGTGGCTGCGCCGGCCTGTACGGAATCGGCGCCAACATCCACCGCAGTCCCTACCTGGGCCGCACGGCGGAGTATTATAGCGAGGACGGTATGCTCACCGGCCTCATCGCCGCCGCCGAGTGCACCGGCATCGAGGAAAAGGGCGTCCACGTCTACAACAAGCACTGCGTGGTCAACGATCAGGAGTCCGCCCGACACGGCGTGGGCGTGTGGGTGACCGAGCAGGCCCTGCGTGAGATTTATCTGCGAGCTTTTGAACTGCCCATCACCTTGGGCGGGGCCTCCAACACCATGGCGTCCTTCGCCCGCATCGGCACCATCGCCGGACCATCTGACGGTGTGCTGGGGCAGGACTATCTTCGGGGTGAATGCGGCATGAAGGGCATTATCGTCACCGATATGTACACCGATATGAACGGCGCTCAAGATAACTCTCCCTATTTCGAGCTGGCCTATGGCGTCTACACCGGCGGCTGTGACATTCCCGATGGGTCCGGGGAGGAGGCCCAGTTCGACGCCTACCGGCCTGACACCTCCGGTAACGGAGACTATGCCGCCATGGCGGAATCCATGCGGCTGGCGGCCAAGCGTATCTGCTACTCGGTAGCCAACTCCAACGCCATGAACGGTATCGCTCCGGGCGCCAAGATGGTCCCTGTCATGCCCTGGTGGCATCGGGCTCTGCTGACTGCCGAGATCGTTTCCGGCGTATTGCTGCTGGGCAGCGTGGCTTGGGCAGTGGTGTATGAGGTGCAAAGAAAGAAAAGGGTTTCCCAATAACAAAAGCGGCCTTTGCGGCACAAAAGGAAAGTCTTTCAACCATACGAAAGCGCATAGAATACTCATTCCAAAGCTTCATCACTGAGACCTTTGAGGCAACGAGGTTTCAGGGGATGATAGAACGTGGCTGTTTGCAAGCCAGCCATCTTCTCCTTGGGCGGTCAGCTATTGGGCTGGCCGCCCTCTTTTTCCCCAGACACACACCGCTGCCTGCCAGCTAAAAGTTCTGCAAGGTATTTATCAAGATAACCTCAGCCCATCATCTGACAGAAGACCCCCTCCAGAATTTGAGGGAGAAATAAATCAACAAGGCCGGAATCACGGAAAACATCCCCTTTCACAGCC
>CATJRT010000278.1 GCA_949742895.1 uncultured Eubacteriales bacterium
CCAGGCGGAACATGCGGTCCCGCACCGCCCACACCACCGTGATGGAGCAGGACAGCACCCGGGCCAGCAGGGTGGCCAAGGCCGCGCCCTCCACTCCCAGCCGGGGTGCGCCCAGGTTGCCGAAGATGAACACCCAGTTGAGGAAGGTATTGCCCACCATGGACGCGCCCAGGATATACAGCCCCCGATTGGGATTACCCATGGCCCGGTGGGCGCCGATGTACACCTGGACGAAGCTGTCGAAGAAGTAGGACCAACCCACGATGCGGGCGTACTGGACGGCAATGTCGATGACGGACTGGTCGCTGCCGAACAGGCTCATGAACTGCCAAGGCAGCAGCCCCATGATAAGGGCGAAGGCCAGGCCCACGGCCCCTGCCGTATACATTCCGATTCCCATAACCCGGTTAATGGATTTCATATCCCCCTTGCCCCGGTACTGGCTGATTAGGACGGAGGAACCGCTCTGTATGCCAAACATCATGAGCTGGACCACGAACACGGGGATATTGGCCTGAGTCACCCCGGCCAGCGGGCTCTCCCCCATAGTGCCCACCATAAAGGTGTCCACCAAACCCAGGGAGTTGGTAATGAGGTTTTGAATCAAAATCGGCAGGGCCAGGGACAGCAGCCTGGTATAAAACCCCCGCTCCCGCCGGAACAGCTTTAACATTTTGCCAAATACTCCTTTATCAGAATGATATCCTTCAGGTCCTTTTCCCGGCCAAGCTTTTCTTTCATCCTTACCATCCCATTGATCGAGACCACCGGCAGACCTTCCAGAAAAACAACTTTATCTTCAATCCAGTTTTCAAATAACTCGACCGTTTCAGAAAAAACAATTTTTCGGCTCCCATCCTGAAGGACCTCTGCGGCATATCCTTCCTGCGCCAGCCTATCCGCCAGTCGGGAGGTACAGCCCAAGTCGATGTCCCGCGTCCCATCCCTGATTCCATACAAGACCATGGCCGCACCCGATGTCACCCAATATTCATTCGCATCAAGCGCCGCGTCCTTCAGCAGACATACGATCTCCTCTTTATTCAACATAAGCTCTCTTTTTCCAGCGTATACCGCAGCGTCACGACATGGTGGTGAACAGGCTGTCCGCTGCGTCCCGGAGGGCACACACCAGCGCGTCCGCCTCCTCCCGGGTGGAGCCCGACGAGAAGGACAGCCGCAGCATACCGTCCAGCCATGGCTTGGGCAGGTTCATTGCGGCGAACACATGGCTGGGCTTCCCCTTGTGGCAGGCGGAGCCGGAGGACACGCACACGCCCCTGTCTCCCAACAGCCGGACCACCACCTCGCTCTTGTACCCCGGCAAGGTGACGGCGCAGATGTGTGGGACGTCCCCGGCAGAGACGATCTCCAGCTTTGGTAGCGCCCGCTTCAGCTTAGCCAATGTGTACTCCTTGATGGCGGCGGTACGCTCCAACCGGTCCGGCTCCGCCAGCGTCCCCCGGACGGCGGCGGCAAAAGCGGCGGTCTGCGCCGTGGCCTCGGTTCCAGAGCGAAAGCCATCCTCCTGCCCGCCGCCGGTGAGCAGGGGCCTGAGCTTCACACCCTTCTTCACATACAGCGCCCCGACGCCCTTGGGCGCACCGATCTTATGCCCGCTGACGGTCATCATATCCGCCCCCAAAGAGGCCAGCGGGAATGGGACCTTCAAAAAACCTTGAACCGCGTCGCAGTGGAACAGGATGGCGGGGTAGTATGCCTTCGCCACCTTCACGCACTCCGCCACAGGGAGCAGCGTCCCCGTCTCATTGTTCACCAGCATCATAGATACCAGCACAGTGTCCGGTCGCAGGGCGGCGGCGAACTGCTCTGCCACGATCCGCCCCGCCCGGTCCGGCTTCAGGTATGTCACCTCATAGCCCTGCCGCTCCAGATCCTTACACGTCTCCAGCACGGCGGCGTGCTCGATGGCGGTGGTGACGATGTGCTTCCCCCGGCGGCGGTTAATCTCCACCCCCCGGCGGACAGCCCAGTTGTCCCCCTCGGTGCCGCAGGAGGTAAAAAACAGCTCCGCCGGGGCGCAGCCCATGGCTGCGGCCACTGTCTCCCTGTCCTCCTTCACCCGCTGGGCGGCCTCCCGCCCATAGGCGTAACGGGAGGAGGGGTTGCCGAACCGAGCCAGCGCCTGCGTCATGGCGGCGATGGCCTCGGCCCGCACTGGGGTGGTAGCGGCGTAGTCGAAGTAAATGATATCCTGTTCCATGCTCTCCTGCCTCCTGCCTGGGCTTAGAGCCTGTTTCATATCTCGAAGTATGCCGACTGGCGGGCTGAGAGATATGAAACAGGCTCTTACACGCGCCGCTCTCCATTGTAGAGGCTGGCGGGGGGAAAGTCAAGCTGAAACTCTTTCCGAATGGTTGTTTCCGTCACTGTCTTATGCAGAGCTTCAGGGCGGCAGCGTTTGCTGCCGCCCTGAACGCGGTTTTTTTGAATTGTTTATTCCGGTTTGCCCAGCAGAGCAAACATATTCTTCTTGTACGCCTCCACACCGGGCTGGTTAAAGGGGTTTACGCCCAGCATATGGCCGCTGATGCCGCAGGACAGCTCGAAGAAGTAGAACAGTCCGCCCAGAGCACGCACATCCATCTTGTCCAGCCGGATGACAATGCCCGGTGCGCCGCCGTCCTTATGGGCATCCAGAGTGCCCTGGAAGGCCATCTCCCGGACAAAGCTCAGGGGTTTGCCAGCCAGATAGTTCAGGTTGTCCCCGTTGTCATCGCTGTAGGGGATGGTCAGGTCACAGCCGGTGTTGTCCACATAAATCACCGTCTCGAAC
>CATJRT010000279.1 GCA_949742895.1 uncultured Eubacteriales bacterium
AGATGCGTCCGTCCACGGCCACCCACGCAGAGCCGTTATACTGCTGGAGGGAGGATGGTATTGCCGTGGTAATCACCGTACAGAACACAGTGGCGGGAGACCAGCCGAGCCGCGCAAAAATATGAACCAGTTCGCTCATGGGAGCGCCTCCTTTGCGTTTTTTTCTACGGGAAAAAAGACGCATGTTTGAGAGCTTGGGAAGACAGGAATACTGTCCGGAAAGCAGTGCGTAAAACGGGCTTTTACGGGACGATAAAGCCATCCACTTGAATGTACGCTTCCAATGAAATTTCTACGGATATTTCTGCAAGGTTCAGTTGCATTTTTGAAAGCGCACATTCAAAAGGAAGGCCTGCCCTTGCCCCCTCCCCGCTTGAGGCGGGAGAGGGGGGCGGACTGAGAGAGAAGGAAGAAAATCACAATGCCGTCTGCGGATCGTCAGCGGACCAGTCGTGGCGGTGTATGTACGCTTCCACGCCGGGGTATTCCGCTGTTTCATCCGGGCCGGAGTGCTCCACTCCCTTGTGGATCCGCCGCCAGAACGCCTGACGGCTGAGCTTGTCCGCTGCCATATACTGCTCGTCCGGGGGAATGTTGGTGGTAAAGAACACCCTGGTGAAACAGGCCTGACGGTTGAAGTAGCGGCAGGGCAGCAGGAGCGGATAGCCGTCCAGATAGTTGAGCATATCCGCCAGCTTGAGGGAGGAGCGAAATTCCTCAAAAATCAGCACGTCCTGACCGTCATAGGTGTCAAAGGGGTGTCTGTAATCGGTGACACGGTAGCAGTTGGCGTAACCGTATGTATCCATGACTGAGCGGGTTTTGCCCGCCCCGGTCCGGCCAAAGATGTAGGTCACGGTGAGGTCACGCCAGATGGAGGAGAATTCCCTGTCCCGGAGCATGGAGCGGGTGCGCTCCACCTTGTCGATATTCAGCATGGCGGAAGGGACTTCATTGACGATTTCCAGATTGTCCGCCCCATCCTTCAGCAGGGCGAGGATACGTTCCACGTCCTTGCACTTGCCCTGGTGCTCGCGGGGCATTTCGCCCCATTCCAGGAAGGTGTCTGAGTGGTTGACGCCGTGGTGACACTTGCCGGAGCTGTCCACGTAGTCATAGGAGCCGTCCGGCTGCTTGTTATACTTCTCGCCGTCCTTCAGGACACAATCACGGTTCTGCTGGCTTGTCCCTTTGACGTTCTCCCGGTGAGCGCCGGGGAAGGCGTTGCCAATAACCGTGTGGAGCTTGGGATTCTGGAAGCAGATGTACAGATGGGTGTGATAGGTGCCTTCGGAGCCGGTTTCATCGCACAGGCACCAATAGACCACG
>CATJRT010000280.1 GCA_949742895.1 uncultured Eubacteriales bacterium
AGCGTCATGATTCGCTCCGGCCCGCTGGTGATTACTGTCAAAAATACTACAGCTCAAAGAAATAGTTGTCCATCCGATGCTGGCTGCTCAGGATGGAGTCGCTGTTCAGCCGCCGCTGCTTCAGCTCCTTATCCCGCTCCAGCAGGGCGCAATAAAGCAGGTCGGCCACATAGAGAAACATCAGATTGTTGGAAATAGACACTGAATTTTTTGTAGTAATCTTATCGCTGATGATAAACTTGTAGTCGATCAGGCTACTCAGCTTCGGTGAATCATAGCTGGTCAGGGAAATAATAGAGCAGCCCTTTTCCCGGCAGTCGCTGATGGCCCGGTAAAGCTCCCGCACCAGCAATGTGGGCGCAATGACCAAAACCACATCGCCTCTGCTCACATAGCTGGTGAAAATACGGGCGTCGCCCAGGTCAGGGACCGCCTTGGCGTAAAGTCCCACCGTGCACAGCTTGTATTCCAGCTCCTGCGCGATGTATCTGGTGTGTACCGTGGAAAGCAAGTAAATGTGATTTGCGTGCTGGATCGCCTCAGCGGCCTGGAGCACCTGGCGCTCATCCAGCATGGCAGTAGTACTGATGAGCATATTGCGGTAGTCCTGACTGACCGCCGCCACAAAACTGTCCTGGCCTACAGCCTCGTTCTCCCGCATGGAATTATAAAAATTCTCCTGAGCCAGCGCTACCTTGAAGCTGTTAAACCCTTTGAATCCGATTTTTTTGCAGAAGCGGTTGATACTGGCCTCCGATGTATTGGTAAGGCGCGCAATGGAGGTAATGGTGCTGGCAACCACTGTATCGGCATTATTGATAACATATTGAGCAATTTCATTTTCACTGACAGTCAGGCTTTGCTGCATGGAAATGATCTTTGCAATGACGGCAGAAACCATAATTTTCCTCCTCTTCCAGGGGTTATGGAATTATACCATATTTACATATAAAAGTCAAATTCTCCTCCTTTTTAGACAGAATACTTCTACATATATTGAATGTCGTCCAATCCGCCCCCATGTCGAAGGAGATGCCCCTGCTTTTTAATCTATACAGGCTCGGTTTTGGGCTGAAATGGCCAAATCTTGTGCAATGCCTACAAATCAAAGGCTTTCAAATTGTGCAAAAAATATTTTCAAAATTCTTGACACATTCTGAAAATCATGATATTATTTACAAAACAAAGCAAGTAAAACCCATCACAAACTGTGCAAAGAGCCCACTCCCCCAAGCATTTGTTATCAATAAATCCGAACTTTTTGACATATCCTGACAATTATTGAAAAATCAGATCCTGTGCAACCGGATTCTTCAGATGTGGACGCACATCTGAGAATATAAAAAGAACTGTGGAGGTAAGTGTTATGGCAACCCTGCAAGCAATCGGTATTTTTCTGGTATTTGCGGCCTGCGTCGCTCTAATGATGGCCCGCAAGCTCCCCACCATCCTGGCCCTTCCCATCATGGCCATCGGCATCGCGTTGGTGGCTGGCATCCCCTTCGTGTCCTCTGACGCTGATACGTTCACCATCGCAAAGGACGTGCTGGAAGGTGGCGCAATGCGTATGAGCACCGCCATTGCCGGCCTGATGTTCGGCGGCTGGTTCGGCAAGATTCTCACCAAGGTAGGCGTAACCCACACCATCATCCGCAAGGCCGCAGAGCTGGCGGGCGACAAGCCTCTGCCCATCGCCCTGGCCTTTCTGGTCGTATGCTCCCTCATTTTCGCCGCCTCCAACGGCCTGGGCATGGTCATTCTGGTGGGCACCATCATCATCCCCATCATGATTTCCGCAGGCGTAGACCCCATGACCGCCGGTGCGGTGCTCCTGTTCTCCAATGGCATTGGCGTGACCTTCAGCGTGGGCACCCTGGGCGTTTACATCGACACGCTGGGCCTTCCTCTGGAGACCGTCACCTCCTACTCCTGGCTGTGCGCCATTCCCCTGATCGTGGTCGCCGTAGCCTGGATCGTGTTTTCCATCCAGCGCGGCTCCAAAGTGCGCAAAGCGTGGGCTATGCCCGCCGCTGAGCCTGTCTCCGATAAAAACGTGCGCACCATCGCCCTGATCAGCCCCATCGTCCCTGTAATTCTGGTCTTTGCCTTCAAAATGCCCCTGGTCCCCGCTATCATGATCGGCATTATCGTCACACTCATTCTCTCCACCCCCAGGAACGCCGTCCAGGTAGTCACCGGTGCACTGGTGGAGGGCATCCAGGAAACCGCCGGCGCCACCGCGCTGATGATCGGCATCGGCATGACACTGAAAGCGGTTATGGCCCCCGAGGTTGCCACTGTGCTCCAGCCTGTCATCTCCGCCATTATCCCCAAGAACGCCATTATGTTCGTTCTGGTGTTCGGCCTGCTGAGCTTCCTGGCCATTTACCGCGGGCCGCTCAATGTCTGGGGCCTGGGCAGCGGCATCGTGGCCCTGCTGGCCGCCTCTGGCATGAACCCCATCGCCGCCATGGTCGCCCTGCGTCTTGATTCCAATGTGCAGGCCGTGTGCGACCCCACCAACTCCCACAACGTCTGGGTGTCCGACTTCACCAAGGTAGATGTGAACGAGTACCTGAAGAAGACCATCCTCTGGATCGTGGTCTCCACCCTGGTAGGGCTGGTCATCGCCAGCTTTGTGGTCACAATCTGACGCCCCTGCTTCCGGCGCAGCCGTCCTGATGGGCGACTGTGCCGGAAAAGCGCACAATCATATGCTGGAGGTAAACCATGAGCAAGAAGTACAGAATCGGCATCGACGTAGGCGGTACCTTCACCGACGCGGTGGTCATCGACGCAGACACCTACGAGGTGCTGGCAAAACGGAAAATTCCCACAACCCATAAGGAGGGCGTAGCCCAGGGCGTGGTGAACATCATCTCTACTCTGATGGAGGAAAACCATATTGCGCCGGAGGACGTGGCCTTCATCGCCCACGGAACCACCCAGGCCACCAACGCCCTGCTGGAGGGCGACGTGGCCTCCGTCGGCATTGTGGGCATGGCCACCGGGGTAGACGCCCGGGGTGCCCGGGGCGAGACCAACGTGGGTGACATCGAGCTGGCACCCGGAAAATTTTTGAAAAGCTACCATACCTTTATCGACAGCAAAGCTCTCTCTGACAGTACCATCGGCCAGGCCATCGGCTCTCTCCAGTCCCAGGGCGCACAGGTCATCGTGGCCAGCGAGGCGTTCAGCGTGGACAACCCGGAAAACGAACAGCGGGTGACCGCCGCCGCCGAAGCCAAGGGCCTGTACGGCACCGGCGGCCACGAGATCAGCCAGCTCTACGGTCTGAAAATGCGCACCCGCACTGCGGTAGTCAACGCCAGCCTTATCCCCAAAATGATGGAAACCGCCAACATGACTGAACAGGCGGTGCGGGATACCCACATCCAGTCGGACCTGATGATCATGCGCTGTGACGGCGGCGTGATGAGCATCGAGGAGGTGCGCAAGCGTCCCATCCTCACCATGCTCTCCGGTCTGGCCGCAGGCGTGGCGGGTGCGCTGATGTATGAAAAGGTGTCCGACGGCATCTTTTTCGAGGCCGGCGGCACCAGCGTAGACATCAGCGTCATCAAAAACGGCAAGGTTATGATTAAATACGCTCAGGTGGGCGGGCACAAAACCTATCTGCAAAGCTTGGACGTGCGCACCCTGGGCGTGGCCGGCGGCAGCATGATCCGCGTCCGGGACGGCAAGGTCGTGGATGTCGGCCCCCGCAGCGCGCACATTGCCAACAAGGAATACGAGTGCTTTGCCCCCAACGGCGCGATTTCCGGCGGCGAGGTCAGGCTCATCCGTCCCCGTGAGGACGACCCCTGTGAGTACGCAATCCTCACAGCGGACGGCGGCAAGGACTACGCCTACACCCTGGCCGGCGCGGCAAACCTGTTGGGCTATGTACCCGAGGGCGACTACGCCTATGGCATACCCGCCTCCAACGCCGCAGCCTGGGATGCACTGGGACATTACTTGGGCAGCTCCGGAAAGCAGGCGGCCCAGCAGGTGGTGGATCTGGCTATGGGCAAGCTCTCCACCGTTGTAGACAGCCTGATTGCCGAATACGGCCTGGACCGCAGCTTTACCACCCTGGTGGGCGGCGGCGGCAGCGGCGCGGTCATCGTCAACGCGCTGGCGGAAAAAATGGGCGTCAAGTGCCAGATGGCGAAGAACGCCCCCTACATCTCCACCATCGGCGTGGCCCTGGCAATGGTCCGTGAGCAGATGGAGCGTACCATCGCCAATCCCACCAACGAGGACATCAAGCGCATCCGGGCTGATATCATCGAGAAAATCGTCCGCTCCGGCGCAAAGGAAGAGACCGTTGACGTGGCTATTGAAATTGATGCACAGAAGAACATCCTCCGGGCCATCGCCACCGGCGCCACCGAGCTGCGCCAGAAAAACCTGGGCGCAGCCGACCTGAACCAGAACCAACTGGGCGAGATTGCCGCTGAGGCACTGGGCGCGGACCCCAGGCAGATCCACTACATTTGCAGCACAGGCCGGTGGAACCTCTTCGAGGGGGAGCTTCAGAAGAAGCTGCTCGGGTTCATCAAAGTGAAAAACAAGGCAGCGGCGGTGTTGGACCGGGAAGGTGTGGTCCGCCTGCGCAAGGAGAAGGCCAGCTATGTGAAGTTTACCAAGGCGCAGGGCCAGGTGTTCCACCAGTTCCTGGACGACCACACCACCTTCTCTGACGCCAACGCCACAATCCCCAAGGTGTTCCTTTTTTATAAGGAAAAGATGCTCGACCTGACCGGGATGCAGACCGCAGAGCAGCTCTACTCCATCCTGGACGTGGAAACTGAAATGCTCACCCCCGATGAGGAAATCATGGCGGTGGCATATAAGTGATGAAACGGGAGGCGAGACCCATGGATGACCGGCTGCTTGCAATGTGCGAGCTTTCTAATGATCTGCTCTTTCATAAGATACCGCCCCAGCGGCTGGCCTATTATGTGGACCGCTCCCTACAGGCAGGGCGCGAATGTGCCCAGCTGTTTGCCGGTACTCCGGTGCAGAAGCTCTACGAGCAGTACGGCCTTTCCATCCATTACTCCGGAAGCGGGAAGCACGGCTATGGCGTGATTCTGCGGGGCCAGTCGGTGATGGGGCCAGACGGGTGCAGCGTGGAGGTCTACCAGGACTCGATCCGTGAGCTGGCTGCCCACAGTGCCTGGGAAGGGACCGTACTCTCCCCAGCGGAGGCGCTGAACGTCCACCTGGCTCACGAGTTCTTCCATATTTGGGAATACCGCGAGGGCCGCTCCATTGTGGAGGAGCTGGAGCCGGTCACCACCTTAACGCTCCTGGGCCTTCGCAGAACCGCACACATCAGCCGGTGCGGAGAAATCGCCGCCCACGCCTTTGCCAAAGCTCTGAATGGACTCCTGTTCCTGCCCAACTTTTACGACTACCTCTATCTGATAGATACAAACCAAATGACCTCTGCGGCGTTCCAATCGCTGACGGAGCGGATGGACGCCCTGCTCGGGTCTGCGGGATAGAAGAAAAGATTAACTATTAGAAGTCAACCCCTAAAATGAAGGGCGGTGGAAAAAGTTAAGATGATTCAAGAAGGGTATAGCAAAGCAGAGGTCCAGGAGGAC
>CATJRT010000281.1 GCA_949742895.1 uncultured Eubacteriales bacterium
CGAGTGGGGCATGAAGGGCGCGGCCATCACCGACTGCTCCGTCATGGCCAACTATATGGACTATCGGCTGGGCGTGCTGGCCGGGCAGGACCTGTGGGATGGCTACAGCATGGGCATGGCCACCCTGGACGGGCTGGAGGGCGACCCCGCCATTGTCAGCGCCGTCCAGAACGCGGTGAAGCACATCGCCTACTCCATCACCCACAGCCATGCTATGAACGTAGGCAACGCCACAGTGCGCGCCATCATCCCCTGGTGGCAGACGGCCCTGTACGCCGCCACAGGCGTATTTGCCGTTCTGACTGCGGGCAGCGTGTTCATGCTGGTGCGCAGCAGGAAAAAAGCGAAAGCGTAAACCAAACGCTGTCCGGCGGGCCGTGGCGCTGAGATACTATGGCCCCGGCCCGCCGAATCTTATTTGGAGGAAAGTTGCGATGAAAAAGAATGCTGTATGGAAAATCCTCATAGCGGTTTTTGCGGTGTTTACGGCAATCTGCGCCGTAGCTATCCCTGTCACCGGTTATTTTGCGCCCATGATCAACGTAGCGCTCAATGCAGAGACCCAGCGTATCATTCCCGACCCGGACGCCAAGATTTTCTACTGGACGGAGTATGAATCCGAAGATGAGCTGGTGGCCAACGACTGGAATGTATGCCGCCAAGTGATGGCGGAGGGGGCGGCGGTACTGCTCAACCGGGATAACACCCTCCCCCTGGCCGCCGGCACCAAATTCTCCTGTTTCTCCCAGTCCTGTGTGGACCCGGTGAAGGTGGGCACCGGCTCCGCCTTTGTGTCCACCGGGGAGGGGGCCAGCCTGTACTCCGCCCTGGAGGACAGCTTCCAGCCCGGGTGTGTGAACACTGAACTGTGGAAATTCTATGTCACCAGCGGCTACAAGCGGGAGAACGCAGCCCTCAATGGCGGCGACCCGTCCCAGTACCGCATCAACGAGGTGCCCTGGGAAAAGTACACCGACGCCCTCAAATCCACCTTCTCCGATTATGGGGACGCCGCCCTGGTGATGCTGTCCCGCTCGTCCGGCGAAGGGGCGGACCTGCCCTCCGGCCTGCCCGAGCTGGAGCCCTATATGACAGGAGGCGATTACCTTCGGTTGTGCAAAGAGGAGATAGAGCTATTACAAAATTTGAAGGAGCTGAAAGAGCAGGGCATATTCAAAAAAATCGTGGTGCTGCTCAACTCCTCCAGCACCCTCCAGCTGGACTTTATCGACAAATACGGCGTGGACGCCGTGGTATGGACGGGTAACCTGGGCATCAACGGACTGCCTGCCGTGGCGGACATTTTGGCGGGCAAGGTGAACCCCTCGGGGCGCATTGTGGACACCTTTTTGAAGGACAATCATTCCTCTCCTGCCATGGTCAACTATAATGCGTTTCCTTACACCAACGCCTCCGAGCTGGATCTGGCTTTCGCCCAAAACAACACCGCCCCCGGCATTGACAAGTGCAATATGAACTACGTGGTGTATCAGGAAGGCATCTACGTAGGCTACCGTTACTATGAGACTCGGTACGAAGACTATGTGCTGGGGCAGGGAAACGCGGGAAATTACGACTACAGCGCCGACGTGGCGTTCCCCTTTGGTACCGGCCTGAGCTATACCGAGTTTGAGTACTCCAACTTCACCCTCCAAGAGCAGAACGATGCGTTTCTGGCCGAGGTGGATGTGAAAAACACCGGCGCGATGGATGGCAAGCACACCGTGCAAATCTATTTCCAATCCCCCTATACCGACTACGACCGGGAGAACGGCGTTGAAAAGGCTGCGGTGGAACTGTGTGGTTTTGACAAAAAGGAGATCAAGGCCGGGGAAACGGAACACTTCACCATTCAGATCCTGAAGGAGGATCTCACCAGTTACGATGCCAATACCGCCAAAACCTACATCCTGGATGCGGGCGACTATTATTTCACCGTGGGCACCGACGCCCACAACGCAGTCAACAACATCCTCATGGCCAAGGGAGCGGACACCGCCCGGATGATCGGGACGGGGGACGCCGCGTTGACCTTCAAGTGGAATAATTCGGTTCTGGATACGGCCACCTACGCTGTATCCTCCGCCACCGGGAACCCCATCACCAACCTGTTTGACAACGCAGACCTGAACAAATACGAGGGGGCGGAGGATCAACAGATCACCTACCTCACCAGAAACGATTGGGAGGGCACGTTCCCCAAGACACCGGTGAGCCTGCGCGTCACCGATGCTATGTGGGCCGACGGGCTGACCCATGAGGAGGCCGGACGTGCCGCTTTGGCGGAGCGGTACAAGCAGCTCTACTGGGCAGACTCGGATCAGATCCCGGCGACCGGGACGGGTGGTTCCCTAAAGGCCATTGATTTTGTCGACATGGAGTACGGCGATCCCGCCTGGGACGAACTGGTCAGCCAGATTGCCTACGAAGATATGCTGAGCTTGATCTATAATGGCTCCTACCAGACCCAGGTGCTTCCGGCCATCAATCTGCCCGCCACCCAGCAGTTTGACGGTCCCACCGGCTTTACCAAGAGCATAGTGGGCGGGGCAAACGGCATGGCCTTTACCTCAGAGGATGTGATGGCCGCCACCTATAACCTGGAGCTGATTCAAGAAGTAGGCAAGTGCATGGGAGAGGATATGCTCCACGCCCAGGCGGGGGAAAATGCCGCCGCAGTGGCGGGGATATACGCCCCCGGCGTCAATATCCACCGCAGCCCCTATCTTGGCCGGCACAACGAGTACTACTCCGAGGACGGCTGGCTGTCCGGCGAGGTCTGCGCCGCCGAGGTACAGGGCATTCGAGACCGGGGTATGCTGGCCTTTGTGAAGCACTTCGCCCTCAATGACCAGGAGCAGGGCCGTTATGGCATTTCTGTGTGGTCCAACGAGCAGGCGATCCGAGAGGTCTACCTGGAGAGCTTTGAGGGCGCCATTCGGGATGGGGCCATGAACGTGATGAGTTCATTTAACCGCATCGGCGTTGTTTGGGCGGGTGCCCACCATGGGCTGATGACCGGCATTCTCCGGGACGAGTGGGGCATGGAGGGCGCCGCCATCACCGACATGGCCATAAACGCCAAGTGGATGGATTACCGCCTGGGCGTGCTGGCGGGGCAGGACTACTGGTGCGGCCAGAAGGGGAATATGGGTACCCTGGACGGCACAAATGACGATCCCGCCATAGCTTCCGCGGTTCATAATGCCGTGAAAAATGTGGTGTTCAGCGTGACACGTACCAACGCCATGAATATGGGCAACGCCACGGTGATATCCGTAACTCCCTGGTGGCAGACGGCCCTGTACGCCGCCACAGGTGTGATGGCGGTTCTGACTGCGGGAAGCGCGTTCATGCTGGTGCGCAGCAGGAAAAAAGCGTAAGCGTAGACCAAACGCTGTCCGGCGGGCCGTGGAACTGATCCCGCGGCCCGCCGATTTTGATTCCGGGAGGTTTTATAATGAGGAAAAAATATCAAAAATGGCTGGGCCTGGCGGCGGTGTTCGCTCTGCTCCTGTCCACCGCCCTTAGCCTCACTAGCTCCGCATTCTACTACAGCGGCTACGTCAACAGCTTTTTGGGCATCACCGGCGAGACCATCCAGGTCAGCGGCGATACCAACTACTACCCCTCCGCCTACGGCGAGCTGAACGCGGAGAACGCCCGGCGGCTGATTGCCGACGAGCGGGATCATAACCTCCGGGCAATGTACGAGGGGACGGTGCTTCTGCGTAATGAAGGCGGCGCCCTGCCCCTGGCCGCCGGGGAGCGCAGCGTGACTGTCTTCGGCAACTCTGTCAACGACCCAATTTACAAATCCAACGCGGGCAACGCCAGCTTTAACCCGGAGCGGGGCGGGGAGCTGTACGCCTCGCTGGAGGCCGCCGGCTTCCATATCAACCCCGCTATGCGCGACGCCTACGCCGGTAGCGGGGTGACCCGGGTCTCCGCGGCCACCCGGGGGAGCTCTGCCATCGGTGAGGTGCCCATCGGTTTCTATACCGACGCGCTGAAGGCCTCCTTTGACCGTCAGTTCAACGACGCAGCATTGGTCCTCCTCACCCGCTACGGCGGCGAGGGAGTGGATCTGGACCCGATGGATGCCGACGGCGTTCCCATGCTGGCCCTCCATCAAGAGGAGGCGGACCTGCTGCGGATGATTCATGACAGCGGGAAATTTGGAAAGACCATCGTGCTGGTCAACAGCCCCTTCGCCATGGACATTGAGTGGATCGAGCAGGAGGAGTACGGGGTGGACGCCTGCCTCGTGTTCGGCGCGGCGGGGGACTACGGCTTCATCGCCTTGGCAGACATCCTCACGGGCGCCGCCGACCCCTCCGGGCACCTGCCGGACACGTGGGCGTCCAGCTCCCTGTCCGCCCCCGCTATGCAGAACTTTGGGGACTATCAGTTTACCAACCTTGAAAAGCTGTACGCGGACCGGTATCTGGTATATGCGGAAGATATCTATGTGGGTTATAAATATTATGAGACCCGGTATCAGGACCAGGTGCTGGGGCTCCATGATGCTGCCGGTCCGGCCGGGGTGTTTGCCGGCGACGGTGGCTGGGACTATGCAGCTGAGATGGCCTATCCCTTTGGCTACGGCCTGTCCTACGCCCACTTTACCCAGGAGGTGGAGAACATCGCCTGGGATCAGGACGCCCACACTGTCACCGCAGCCGTAAAGGTCACCAACGAGGGCGGCTTTGCGGGGAAATCGAAGTCGCTGGTTCAGCTCTATGTCCAGCTGCCCTGGGCGGCCGGACAGGCGGAGAAGTCCGCCATCCAGCTGATTGGCTTTCAGAAGTCGAGTGAGCTGGGGGCAGGGGAGAGCGAGACGGTACGCATCTCCGTGCCCGACTACTACTTTGCCGTCTATGACGAGCGTGCCCAAAACGGCGCGGACCCCGACAAGACCGGCTGCTATGTGTTCGATGCCGGGGACTACTGGTTTGCCGTCGGCGAGAGCAGCCATGACGCGCTGAACAACATCATGGCCGCCCGGGGGATCGGGGGGATGTTCGACGAGAAGGGGGCCCCTGTATCCGGCGACCCGGCCAAGGCGGTGTGCGCGGCCCTGGACCAGTACGACAATGTCACCTATGCCGTCAGCCCCGTCACCGGGGCGGTGGTGTCCAACCAGCTCCAGGACGCAGACTTGAACAGCTACCTCCCCGGCACCGTCACCTATCTGACCCGCTCAGACTGGAATACCTTCCCGGAAAGCTATACAGGGCTGGCCGCCACCGACGCTATGGCAGAGCTGATGACCGGCAAGACCTATGAAAAACCCGGCGACGCGCCGGACACCGGGGACATGGCCTTTGGCCAGGACGCGGGCCTCAAGCTGGTGAGCATGAGGGATGTGGACTGTGGCGCACAGGAGTGGAAGACCTTCATCGACCAGCTCAGCATCAACCAATTGGCCACCATCTGCGGCGACAACCGGGGCAATGTGGCGATCCCGGAGGTGGGCAAGCCAGCCAACGCCTCCACCAACGGCCCCTGCGGGATACAGGGCAACTACACCAAAGGCGGTGGAGAAAAGTGTACCCTGTTCGTGGATGAGCCTATTCAGGCCGCCACATTCAATCTGGAACTGGCCCGGGAGCGCGGCGCGCTCATGGCGGAGGACGCCATGTACGCCGACGTGACCATGGTGTTCGGCCCGGGGGCAAACATCCACAGAACGGCCTATCTGGGCCGCAACAGCGAATATTTCTCCGAGGACGGCCTGATGAGTTATCTGATGAGCCGCGCCAACGCCGAACCCATGACAGAGAAGGGGATTATCACCGGCTTCAAGCACTTCTGCCTCAACGACCAGGAGGTTAACCGCCACGGCGTGGCCACCTTCGCCACCGAGCAGGCCTGCCGGGAGATCTATTTCAAGGCCTTCGAGGGCGCGCTGAGCGACGGCGGGGGGCTGGGGGTGATGACCAGCTACAACCGAATTGGCATGACCGCTTCCCCGGCCCACCGCGGAGCCCAGATTGAGATTCTTCGCAACGAGTGGGGCTTCCAGGGGATCAACATCACCGACTCCTCCAAGGATGCGTCCAGCTATGTGCTCACCGCCGAGTGCATCACCGGCGGCACCGACTTGTTCCTCTCCGACACGGGGCGGACCAGCGAGCTGACCAACTTGGCCGTCAAGGAGCGGGACGGCAACATCTTGAACTGGATGAAAACCGCCAACGAACACTTCTACTACGCGCACAGCCGGAGCATCCTTATCAATGGTCTGGCGGAGGAGACGGTGATAAGCGAAACGGTATACTGGTGGCAGCCGGCGCTCCAGGCGGTCTGCGCCGTACTGGGCGTGCTCACCGCCGCGTCTCTTGGCATGTTCATCTGGTGCGCATATGGGAAGAAGGGGAGGCATTGAAATGAAAAAGATGTTTCAAGATCGGGATCCGGGGCTTTATCTCAGCCTGATTGCGGGCGCAGCCGCCCTGCTGGGGGCTATCCTCTATCTGGCTCTTGACGGAGGGGACAAGACATTCACGCCAATCGGCTTCGGCCTCGCCCTGGCGGGGGCGGCGTCCACCGCGCTGGTGGTGTTCACGCGGCTGAAATTCGCGCCCTTCATCCCTTCGGCGCTCTATGCCGCCGCCTTTGGGGTGGTGCTGCGTGTGGCGGTGCCCAGCCTGTCCGACGTGTGGAACAAGGTCAATTTCATCGGCGGGAACGCCGCTATGGGCATGGGGTTTGCCGGGGCCTTCCTTCTGTGCGCTGTGCTCGGCGCCGCGTCCTGCTTTGTCAGTGGGGAGCGGGAAAATGAAGAGAGGAGAGATGCTGTATGAAAAGGCAGGATACCGGGAGGGGTGGCTTGCTGAACCAGTATTTCTGAATGGGGAGGACGAGTGGAATTGCGAAAGATTTTGAATCTGAACCACAGCTGGACCTTCACGGGCCCGGACGGAACGGCGTCGGCGGTGGACGTGCCCCACACCTGGAACAACGTGGACGGCCAGGACGGGGGGAACGACTACTGGCGGGGGACGTGCGTGTATAAAAAGGCGTTCCCCAGGCCGGATTTTGGC
>CATJRT010000282.1 GCA_949742895.1 uncultured Eubacteriales bacterium
CGTGGTCTATTGGTGCCTGTGCGATGAAACCGGCTCCGAAGGCACCTATCACACCCATCTGTACATCTGCTTCCAGAATCCCAAGCTCCACACGGTTATCGGCAACGCCTTCCCCGGCGCTCACCGGGAGAACGTCAAAGGAACAAGCCAGCAGAACCGTGATTACGTACTGAAGGACGGCGAACCCCCTGTTTTCGCTCTTGCAATATCGGGCACAGTCTGCTATAATCGACCTGAAAAACAAAAATGCGGCAGCTCGCGGGTGGTGGAACACCCGTAAGCCTGCGCAGGTGCCATATCACCTACACAACGGCCGTCCGGCCGCACCGCATGGGTATCATTATACGATATCCCGGACCTTCTTGCAAGGGCGGGTTTGTTGTTGTGCCCCTGTGTCTGTGTGCATGAGGACTTGTTTCTTGCGCTGTGTGGGTCTATCCTGCACAGCGTTTTTGTTTTTCACCCGGCCCTCGGGGGCGCAAGCCCCCGGGACGCTGCGGTGAAAGTATGTTGGAACATCCTGCAGAAGGGAGGTGTTTTGTATGGCTGCATATAAGGTCAGCGTCACTGTGTACAAGGACCCGGCGGGGAAGACCTTGATGGGGCCAACGGCCCTGCATTTCCTGGGGGACCTGTGTTCCGCCGTAGGCCTGATGGGGATCATCATGTCGATCCTCGCCGTTATGGATGACTATGGCACTATGGCCTTGATCGTCGGCATCATCACAGCCGTCGCGGGCTTCGCCCTGTGCGTGGTGCTCCACAAACTGGCCAAGAAACGTGCTCAGGCCAAGTTCCTTGAGGTGCTGGCCAAGCTGGAAGGACAGACGATGTCCTCGGAACGATCCAACTGAGCCAAGCAAAAAAGCAGGGCCTCCTCGGGAGGCCCTGTTTTTTTACACCCTTTTCCATACCGCCCCGCCGGGTACGTCAGTGACCTCCACCCCCAAGTCCTTGAGTTGGGTGCGGATCGCGTCGGCCTGGGCGAAATCCTTGGCCTTCTTGGCCTCGGCCCGCTTCAGCACCAGCGCGTCGATGTCCGCATCGCCCTCGCCCTGGATGGTGAATCCGCCCGAACTGGCCGCAGATTTGGCCTGGGCCGCTTCCTTCTCTCGTAGCTCCGCCGCCTTTTCCAGCAGGGACAGGGACAGCACCCGGTCAAAGTCTGCCAGCACAGCCAGCTTGGTGGCGTCGTTCACCGAGGCCTTGAGCACGTCGTACAGGCAGGTGACGCCCATAGAGGTGTTCAGGTCGCTGCCCACCTGAGTGAGGAACTTCTCCCTGAGCTGGGCGGCAGCTCCCTCGTCCACCACCCCGTCTGTTCCAGTGAGGGCGGCGATGC
>CATJRT010000283.1 GCA_949742895.1 uncultured Eubacteriales bacterium
CTAATTCGGGAGTAATAACTGTAATTGAAGGTAGGCATACCATAGAAGTCATCCATGAATGCGCCCACGCCGTCGTCGTCGTTGTCGATCATCTGGAGGATCACGCCGTTGCCGGAGTCGATCTTCGCACCGTCCACGTTGATCTCAGCGTTGATCTTCTTCACCAGGAAGGCGGCGTTGCCGGTGTTGACCTCGGTGCCGGGGTTCAGGTTCAGCACGTTCCAGCCGCTGGGGGCGTTGTGGTGGAACATGAAGCCGAAGTTCTTGGAGTTGACCACGGAGTTGGCGTCGGCGGTGGCGGTCTCGGTGGTGACCAACTCGCCGGTCTTGGTAGAGGTAGAGCGGTTGGAGGCGCCCTCGTCGGGCACGATCTTGCGCACCTCGATCTGATCGCCCGCCTTCACAGAGCTGAGGCTGGCGGTGGCGCCGGTCATGATGATGGCGTAGGTGTCCACGTCGATGGTGGTTCCGTAGTAGTCCTCCCAAGTGCCGCCGCCGATGGCGTAGGCGCCGTAGCCGGAGCCGGCCACCTTGACCGCGCTGTTGATGAGGGTCAGGTGCATATAGCTGCCGGTGTCGATGGACACCGCACCCCAGTCGGCGGCGTCAAAGCTGGTGTTGACATAGGTTCCGGTGGTGTAGTCGCCCATGACGTTGGTGGTGCGGGAGGAACCGGCGATGCCCAGCACCCAGGGGGGATTGATCATGTAGGACTGGTTGGCGGTGGACTTGTAATCCTTGTAGATCTCGCCGCCCTTGGAGGTCAGGGTGGAGTTGCGGACGATCAGGTCGGCCCCCGCGTCGGCGAAGGTAGCGGCCTTGGCCACGCCGGCGGTGACGATCTTGGAGTCCTCGATCAGCACTTTGGACTTGCCGTATACCACGACGCCCGCACCGTAGCCCGCAAAGTCGTTGACGTCGGTGCCATCGGAGGCACTGTCCATCCCGATGTCGGCGCCCTTGATGGTGTAGTCGCTGTCCCGGATGGCCACGGCGCTGAAGCCGGAGGTCTGGGACTGGGACTTCACGTTGGTAGCTTCGGTATCGGAGATCTCGCCGCTGACGGCGGAGCGGACGGACTCATCGTCCACCACCTTACCGTCCCGGATGGACAGGGCGGTGCGGTAGGGTAGGCCGGAGATGGCGTTCCAGCTCCCCAGGGCGGTGAGCTTGCCGTCCTCGCCAGCGTCCTGGAGGTAGTTGGTGACAGTGACGACCACCTTGTCTTCAGCGGTGTAGCTGCCCTCGGCCACAGGGACCTCCACGCCGCCCTTAGTCATGGTGAGCAGGCCGGTGACCTCTTCGCCGTTGACGGTGGCACCCACCACCACCTTGGCCAAGCCGTTCAGGCTGTCCCCGGTCTTGACGCCGCTGATAGAAGTCACATCCTCAATGGTCTGATAGGTATACTTGGGATCCTCCAGGGTCAGGATGCTGGGGGCACCGCCAGGACCGCCGGGATCGCCTATGCCATCGGGGGGCATCCCCTCGGGGGGCTCATCTGCGGCCAACGCGGCGGTGGCCAACAGGCTCAGGGCCATGGCGGCGCTGAGCAGAACGGACAGAATCTTCTTTGCCTTCATTGTGTTTCCTCCTTCACATGGTAGACCGCCGCCTGTCACGACGCTCCGGCATTGGTCTTTCTGTCCGCTATTATACTATATTCTGTTCAAAATAAAGTTCTGATTTTTGTGTGTTTTGTGCTGTTTTTATAGATAGCTGCCTATGGACAGTTTTGCCTCCCCCAAACCGAATGCATCGGGAAGCATATTTATATCGCTTCGGGGCCACGCTAAGGAGGAAACACAGCGAGGTGATGAAATGAACTCTGTATGGACGCAGACAGCAGAGCTTCCCCGGTTTCGCCCCCTGGCGCAGGACCTGAAAACGGATGTGCTGATTGTAGGCGGCGGGATGGCCGGACTTTTGTGCGCCTTCCTGCTCTCCCAGGCTGGGGCGGACTATGCCCTGGTGGAAGCGGACCGGATTTGCGGTGGGATCACCAAAAATACCACTGCAAAGCTCACGGCTCAGCATGGCCTGATCTACCATAGGCTGATGGATGAATTTGGAGCGGATGCCGCCCACCTTTACCTTCGAGTCAACCTGGAGGCTCTGGAACGGTACCGAACACTTTGCCGTACCATCCCCTGTGATTTTGAGGAGCAGGACGCCTATGTCTATGCATTGAATGACCGGCGGAGCATCGACCGGGAGCTGGCGGCGCTGGACGCTCTGGGCTTTCCCGCCGGCTTTGCGACGGAGCTGCCCCTCCCCTTCTCCGTGGCGGGGGCCGTTCAATTCCCACAGCAGGCCCAGTTCCACCCACTGAAATTTGCCGCCGCCATCGCCCAAGACCTGCGCATCTTCGAGCACACCAAGGTGCTGGAGCTGGCCCCAGACCGGGCCGTCACCAACGGCGGGACAATCAGGGCGAAGAAAATCGTCATCGCCACCCATTTCCCCCTTCTCAATAAGCACGGCGGCTATTTTCTAAAGCTGTATCAACACCGATCTTATGTGCTGGTGCTGAAAAATGCCCCGAATGTGGGCGGAATGTACGTGGATAAAGACAAAAAGGGATTGTCCTTCCGTAATTATGGCGGCCTCCTTTTGCTGGGCGGCGGAAGCCACCGCACCGGAAAACGGGGCGGCGGCTGGCGGGAGCTGGAGGAATTTGCCCGTACCTGCTACCCCGCCACCCAAGTGACTGCCCGCTGGGCCACCCAGGACTGCATGACGCTGGACGGTGCGCCCTATATCGGGCCATATTCCAAACGCACTCCTAACCTTTATGTGGCCACAGGCTTCAACAAATGGGGAATGACCTCTGCTATGGCGGCTGCTATGGTGCTCACCGACCTGGTGCTGGAGCGGGACAATCTATATGCCCCGGCATTCGCTCCCTCCCGCACCGTACTGCGGCCCCAGCTTGCGGTGAACGGACTGGAGTCTGCCCTGGGGCTGCTCACCCCTACTGTTCCCCGCTGCCCCCATATGGGCTGCGCCCTCAAATACAACCCCCACGAGCGCTCCTGGGATTGCCCCTGTCATGGCTCCCGATTCAGCAAGGATGGTATGCTTATCGACAACCCGGCCACCAGCGGCAAACAGATGAAGCCCAAGGGAACATAGAAGCTGTTCGCTCGCAAAGCGGCGTTCCTTCAAACTCAGACGTGGTAGCAGC
>CATJRT010000284.1 GCA_949742895.1 uncultured Eubacteriales bacterium
GCTTTACAACGCGAAACACGGGCTTCCACCTTCCGGGAGGGGAATGTGGTGATTTTAAATGCGGTTTGGCAACTCATGTTGCGGGGGAGCCGCCGATGGAAGCTGGAGCACTCAGGAGCGCATTGCGGGCGCGGCGCTCCTGCTGTCTGTGGAGCTTCCTGCGCTGCGCGTCCGCTTCCAGTTGGTCGAGCTGCCGCTGATGGAAAGTGCCTACTGCTTTCTGTATTGGCAGAATGGTGTAGAGGTTGTTGCCGTTCCATTTCATCCCGCACTGGTCGAGGTAGTGGCTGTGTTCCATGGTGATGAGGTGCCGGTCGAGAAGGGTACCGATACTTTCCATTACGGTGTTTTTGGACATCCCGGTGGCGGTAGCGACGGTGCTGTAACTGGGATGGCAGGTATGTGTCCGGCGATCCTCGATCAACAGCAGGTAGGCGTACACCATGAACGCAGAAGGCGGGAGGTTCAGCAGGAAGATTTCATTGGGGAGTGTGAAAAACTTCCCGCTTTCAGCAGGCAAAAAATCAGCGGTGAGAGAGTATTGCTCTGTGACCAAACCTGCACCCGCCAAGACAGACAGGTGATTCCGCACCGTACCTTCTGACTTGTAGATGCCCTTCGCGATCACTTCGGGGGGGAGGACTTTTGTATTGTCATGGGCAGAGTGGCAGCACAGGTAGGACAGGATCACGAACTCAATCGGTTTGAGCTGGTATTCCCACACCGCATTGGGGAGCGGGAAGCGATAGTGGCGGGGATCTCGCCGGGGCCAGCTGATGGGAATGCGGTGCTTCCTCATGGAGCAGCACCCCCTTGTGTATGCTGTTCCACCCATTGAATAAATTTCTCTTTGGGGACTACTAATCGGTTGCCGATCTTTAGAACCGAGAAGTCTGCCTCATGCAATAATTCGTAGCTGCTGGACGGTGCAATACCCAGCACCTTCGCCACTGTTTCTGCGTTGAGAAAGAGCGGCAGATCATCGTAACTTTTGTACTCAGAAATTTTCATTTGGAATCCTTTCGTAGAATTTTGTTGGCCACGCACTGTACCTGTTCCAGCCCCAGGATTTTTCTGCGGCGTTTTCACCCTGTTGGCACGCTCATCTCGCATCGAGAGTCTTGGCAGTACTTCTCCCAGGGAGTATGCACTCCGGTGGTGGGTATTCAGTTGTCGAGGTGCAGCGGTGTGCAAGAAAATTCTGCAAGGCTATTGACTTTTAAGTTGATATAGGCTATAGTCTATTTGCGATATTCGTATGGTAACATAATCCAAACGTGGTGTCAATAGATTTTATAAAAAAGATAGTCTATTTCAAGGAGTCGGTTTTTATGGCCTTTCCCAAACTGACATTTCCGCTGACCGTGGACTCCAGCAACACAAAATACTGGATCGGGGATTATGAACCGTTCCGGTTTGGCGAGGCGGTGACGGCTTTTTTCGATGGTGAAGATTTTGCAGATCCCGGAGAGGACAGGGATGGCTTGATGCGGGATCTGGAATTGTACCTGAAGGTGTTCGGCAATTATCTCCAGCCGTATATCCATCTGGGCGAGATTACGGACGAGATGCAGCATCGGCTGGACGCAAGCTCGGCGGGGTGTACGCTGAACTACGGTTACCACTTCCAGCCAAAGTCCGCTACCTTGGTGGAGCGGTACACATTCCCTGCCCTGCGGGACTTCCTCTATGTGGATCTGGGGAAAGCTATCATGCACGGCAATGCGCCGCGCCAGTGCCGCCTATGCGGAAAGTGGTTTTTCCACGAGCAGGGGGAGCGTTCTCTTTACTGTGAGCGAGTCGCCCCAGGCGAGACGGAGAAGACTTGCCGCTTGATGGGTGCGCGGGCGGTCTTTGAGAAGAAGATCCAGGATGAGGATACCTGGAAGCTGTACAAGCGGGCCTATAAAAAATACTACGCCCGGTTCATGAAAGGGAACATGAGCCGGGAGGAATTCAAAATTTGGGCGGAACAGGCGGCGGAGGAACGGGATGACGCAATCCAGAAGCTGGAACTGACGCCGGAGGAAACGGTGCGGGTGGTAATTATCGATCAGCTCAAAAAGAAGTTAAATGACCGATAAAGGCTCTTGGAGTGCGGCGGCCTTTTCTTTGTAGACAGTGGTGCAATCCGCGGGCTTTTAGAAAAGGAGAAGTGGGGAAAGGAGCACTCACAGCGCCCGCAAAAAGTGAGGGGGGACCAGCCATAGGCCGGTCCCCCGGAATGAGGAGAGGTGGTATGTTAGGACCACCCTATCATCGTCCGGCAAAGGTTTTGCCCCTTTATCGGAGATGTATCAACATAGATTGCAGGTGTTTTTTATTCCTGCTCTTTTTTATATTTGCGAATCACCAGGAATTCCGCACCCACCAGCACGAGGGCCAGCACCACATCCGCAGCGATGAAAGCCTTGACCCAGGCGGGCATACCGCTGTCACTGTACATGGCGTTGGAGTTGGCCTGGGCGTACAGGTTTTCGTGGGCAGCTTCTCGCAGGGCGATCACGGTGCCCGCCTGATCTGTGTCATGGATCAGCTCGGGGTTGGCGGCGAAGGACAGGCCCTTGGTCAGCCCGGTGCGGATGCCTCGGTTTAGATCCATGTAGAAGTCAGCCAGCGGGTCCATGGCGTCGGTGTTGACCGCGCCGTGGAAACCCCACTCGTTGCGCAGGACGTTAACCAGCAGGGCTTCGCAGCTCCCGGCCCACTCCGCGCCCACGCTGTTGAAGGAGCTCATGACGGCGGTGCACTTGCCGTCTTTGAAACCCTTCTCAAAGCCCTTGAGGTAGATCTCCCGCAGGGCCTGCTCGGTGGTCCAGGTGCAAACGCCGTTGGTCCGATTGGTCTCCTGGTCGTTGAGGACGAAATGCTTGACGTAGACCATGACACCCTTTTCTGTGGCGCCCTGGACTTCCAAGCCGCCGATGATGCCGGAGAGGGTTCCATCCTCGGAATAGTACTCGAAGTTGCGGCCGGAGAAGGCACTGCGGTGGATGTCGATGCCGGGGCCGTACCAGCCGGTGGTGTCCAACTCGCCGCACTCAATGCCGATCTGGGCACCCCGGCGGTAGGCCAGGTCCTTATTCCAGGTGGCGGCGATCATGGTGGCGGCGGGATAGGCGGTGCCGGAGTTGGCGTTGAACATACTGGAAATGCCGGCGGGGCCGTCGCTGTCCACGGACTCGGGGGAGTTGATGGATTCCATGGCGGTGCTTTTAAAGCCGCCGTTGGTGACCATGTTCACCATCTCGTCCACGGTGAGCTGATCCAGCAGGGTATCCCACTTGGGGTCGTCGAAGCCCAGGCCCACCATGTCCGCCAGGGTCAAGCCGTTCTTTGCCCCGGTAGTGGGCATGGCGGCGCTGGGGTCGTCGTAGTCGGCGGCGTTGAAATTGTTCTTGCACTGGTAGACGGCCATCTCCTCCGCCGTCATCTCCATGCTGGAGGGGGCGGCGGTGGCCTCGTCGTAGTTGGCGAAGCCGTCCTTGCGGCTCAGGTAGGTCACATGGCCCCGGGCCTGGTCGAACTGGTTGACGGCGGCCACATGGTCGCTGTCCCGCTTGCCGTCGTGGCTGTCGTCATAGATGCGGTCAGCATCCACGGTGACGGTACGGGAGTCCACTACGGTGTGGGAGTCGGTGTTGAGGGAGACGATGTACTCGCCCTTCTCCAGTACGTAGCAGCCGTGGCCCAGGTCATCGTAGGAGGCCATGTCCTCGTAGTCGAAGGTGACGGTGACCTTCTCGGAGGCGCCGGGCTGGATGAGGCCGGTCTTGGCGAATTCCACCAGGTTGGCGCTGGCCTTTTCAATGCCGCCGTTAGTGTAGGGCGGGTTGAAGTAAATCTCCTCTACGTCCTTGCCCGCCGCGCTACCGGTGTTGGTGACGGTGATTTCAATGGTGATGGTCTTGCCGTCATCGGTGAAATTGCTGATCTCCCGGTCAAAGGTGGTGTAGCTTAGGCCGTAGCCGAAGGGATACTGGACTGTTTTGTCATAGTCGAGGAACCCCTCTGCGGCGGCGGTCTCGTAGAACTTGTAGCCCAGGTAGATGCCCTCCACATAGTTGACGAACTTGGCCACGTTGGCGTCGGAGCCGGTGATCTGGGCGGAGTTGGAATAGGTGAAGTTGCCGAAGTTGTTGGCGGTGGGGGTGGCCTTCAGGTCATAGACCCAGGTATCGGTGGTGCGGCCGGAAGGGTTTACCGTGCCGGACAGGATCTCGCCCAAAGCGTCGAAGCCGTTGACCCCGGTGCCGGCTACCCACAGGGCAGCGTCCACCTCGTACTCGTCCACCCAGCCCATTTCCATCACGTTGGAGGAGTTGAACACCACGTACACGTTTTCAAACTCGCTGGTAACCCGCTCCACCATCTGGCGCTCCCGGTTGGTCAGCTCCAGGTAGGTTTTGCTGGAGTCAATGTCATCCTCCTGGGTGGAGTACACTACGTCCCCGCCCATCTGGGATTTGTTGTAGGTACACTCGGAGGAGTAGACATTGGGCAGATCCATGCCCTCGCCCCCGGCCCGGGTGAGAACAATGAGGGCGGTATCGGAGAAACCTTTGGCGTCCTCGAATATGTGGGCGGCGTCATAATCCTCCATGGTGGGTTGCACCACGGTCCAGTCCACCTCGCCCATGCCCACTACCGGACGGTCCGAGCGGTAGTCCACATAGAACTGGGTCAGGCTGTCGTTCAGGGTGAAGCCCGCATTTTTCAGTCCCTGGAGCAGGGTGACGGCGGTGCTCTCGTCCACGCTGCCCGATCCGGTGCCGCCGTACATGGGCATGGTGCTGCCCCAGCCGAACACGTTTAGCTTGGTGTCCTTGCCGATGGGCAGGGGAGCGTCCCCATCGTTTTTCAGCAGAACAATGCCCTCCTCCGCGATTTCCTTGGTGAGGGCCAGGGAATCGGCCTTGGTCTGGTCGGACAGGCCGCTGGAGTCGGCCAGCACCTGGTTCAGCAGTGAGTACTCGGTTCCCAAGCAGATCCAGTTCACCGCTACAGCCACCACCAGCACTGCGGCGATAAGAGACTGCCAGCGGATCATGGACTTTTTGGCCTTGGGCAGTTTGATCACCGCAATGCTGACGGCGATGGCGGCCACGATTGCTACGCCAATCAAAATGAGTTGATAGCGGCAGGCGTAGATATTGCTGTACACATCCTCGATGGAGACGGCCACCGAGCCGCCGAACATCAGGTCGTAGACCTTCCGATAGACCACAAAACCGATGACTGCCAAAATGGCGATGACGATGGCTGGAACCAGCCATGCCGGGAGTTTTTTCTTTTCGTTCATGGTGTCCTCCTTGTCACATTTGCGCCCTGTGCGCTCTTTCCTCATTCACTTGTGGGTGGGAAGCCGGCCCAGCGCCCCGTCCAAAATCCTGTCCGCCGCGGAATCTGGCGTTAGTTTAGCGCATCACCCAAGTATTGTCACGGAATCTGGAACGAATTGCACGCATATGGAACGAATAACTCGTCAGATGGCAGTTGACACCCCTTATCTACCCCGGTATACTGGAACTTGGGAGGAGACGATGGTATGGATATGGAGTGTTATCAGGCCGCAGTGTGCGAGGATCACCCGGGCGCCCTGGACCTTATCCGGAGCCAACTGGAGGAGGTGTTCCACCAGCGGAGACTGCCCATGGTGCTGGACGCCTATTCCGATCCCCGGATGCTGCTCAAGGCGGTGGCGGACGGGCGGCGGTATGCCCTGTTTTGCCTGGACATTGATATGCCGGGGCTCAACGGCATTGAGCTGTGCCGGAGGCTGCGCGCGGACGGATCGCGGGCGCTGGTGGTATTTATTTCTGGGAAGGAGGAGCTGGTGTTCCAGACCTTCGAGGTGCAGCCCTTCCGCTTTGTGCGAAAGAGCCATTTTAAGGAGGAACTGCCCCAGCTGGCGGACGACGTGGTGCGGGAGCTGCGGGGGCGGGTGGAGGAGTCCATCGTAGTGGCGGAGCCTCACTCCAAGCGGCTGTACACCTTTGGCACCCAGAGCCTACTATACATTGAGGCCCTGGCCAAGGACTGCCGGTTCGTCACTGCCTCCGGGGAGACGGTGCTCACTGCCCGGCTCATGGAGCTGGAGGAGCGACTGCGGCCCCACGGCTTTGTCCGCTGCCACCGCAGTTACTTGGTGAATTGCCGGTATATCTTCAGTATACAGAAGGACACCGTCATCCTGGACGACCACACGGTGCTGCCGGTAAGCCGGGGCCGGGCAGACGAGCTGCGGGAGTTGTTTTTTGCCTATGTCAACAGGGGGAGCGCGTGATGGTTGAATTTCTGCGTTGGTCGGAGGGTGTCGTCACCTTCGCCCTGGTACTGGCGACGCTGGCCATGGCCTGCGAACACCGCCGGAACCGGCCCCAGTGGCAGTCCACCCTGTTGTGGCTGGTGCTGTTCGGGGGAAGTTACCGCCTGCTGGAGTCCGTGATAGGAAGCTTTGGAGTCTATCTGGCGGCTCTGTTCCTGTGCGGCCTGTCCTATACGCTGGTGTTCCAGCGGGGGGCTCTCTACCACCGGGTGTGCCTGTGCGTGGTGAGTATGTTCAGCATCGTTACCATCAAGACCCTGGTGCTGTCCGTGGTCTCCATGTTTTCCGGCGCGGCGGGGGTGGAGACCTCGGGCATGGGGCCCGTGGATTACGTGTTGTTCTATCTCGCCTATCTCCTGTGCGCGGCATACCTGGTTCGGTTCTACCCGGACAAGCAGACCCATCTGCCGCCCCGGTACTGGATTTTGTTTTCGGCGTCCACAGCTTTCTCTGCCGTCATGATCTATCTGTCCATTGAGCTTTCCATGTCCACGGCCATGGGCGCCGCCTTTTCCGCCGCCCTCTATCTGGTGAACCTGGGCCTGATTCTCCTCATTTATTACCTTACTTATCTGGTATCGGAGAATTACGCCCGGGTGCTCCAGGCACAGGCGGTGGAGCAGCGCCAGCAACTCCAGATTGAACAGATCCAACACACCGCAGACATGATCGACCGGGTGCGCCGGGAGCGGCACGAGCTGAAAAACACCTACTTTTACATCGACGGGCTGGTAAAGACCGGGCGTTATGAGGAATTGGAGCGCTATCTGGACACGGAACTTAACGCCCGTGTCACCAGCATGGAGGAATTTCAGACGGGGAACGCCTTGGTGGATCTGCTGCTGACCCAGAAGGCGGGGGAGGCCCGGCAGAAGGGCATACATATCATGGCCAGCGTGACCTTACCGCCGGAGCTGTCCGTCAGGGAAGAAGACCTGTGTGCCCTGCTGGCCAACCTGCTGGACAACGCCATTGAGGCCAGCGCGGGCAAGCCAGATGGGGACGTCCAGCTGTTTCTGGACCATGTGAAGGGCTATCTGCGCGTCCGGGTACGCAACCGGATGGAGGAGGATGTTTTGGCGAAAAACCCGTCCTTGCTGACGACGAAGGAGGATCAGGGGCGCCATGGCATCGGACTGTCCGTGGTGCGCTCCATCGCAACGAAATACCAGGGGGACTTCCAGGCACGGTGGGAGAACGGCTACTTTTGTGTGACGGTGATGTTGTTATCGAACTGAGCAGAAGTACGGCAGATACAGTGCTGTGCAGCGGCGCTTGACCCACAACCTGACCCACAATAGGAAACGAGCGGGCGGAGGCAATGGAGCGGAAAGCACCATTACTTTCGCTTTTCCGGAACAAAAATGCCCCCAAAGCGCCATATGGAGGCGTTTCGAGGGTGGGGTATCAGTTGGTAAGGATGAGGTCTCGGATTCCTTCACTTAAAGATATGGAAACAGGAACCGCCCCCGCACAACACTTTCTAACACCAACCGAGTAACACAGCCGAACACACGAAGCAGGGAGCCGGAACCCCGGCCCCCTGTTTTTTCATATTCTCGAATGCTATCCCCCCGACCCTTAACCCCCCATGCCCCGCAGGGCATACAAGCGAGGCAATCCCCACGGGGCCAGCTTCCCAGGGCTTGCGCCCCCATCGGCGGGGGATTGCACCGAGCGGACACGCCTTTGACCCCGCCTTATGCCAAGGGCGCGGCAACCACCCGCCTGTCCTGCCGTGGCGGGCCACCGGCGTTATTATCCGTAAAGTTTACTATTACAAACAAAACCC
>CATJRT010000285.1 GCA_949742895.1 uncultured Eubacteriales bacterium
CCTGCCGCACACCCCCGCCATGAGGTAGTAGCCCGGCTCGGACAGCACCTCAGAAGGGATGGTACAGGCCCCGCCAGCCAGGGACACAGCCTGTTCCCTGCACCCCGCCTGGAAAATCGCCGTCCTGGCCAGCCCGTCCCAGTCCGGGGAGAACTCGAACCGCACCGGGTAGACGTTGACGCTCCCGCTGGTGACGGGCTCCTTCTCCCGGACGGCCAGCTGGTTTTTGTCCGCATAGAGTACAAACATTGCGCTCACTCCTTTACATCGCCGCCACCTTGTCCAGGAGGGCGTCCATCTCCTCCACGCTGTACTTGCTGGTGGCGTAGCCGGACGGACCGGCGTCCTCGGCCAGGGCCTGCACCGACAGCGCCGCTACCTGCTTCTGGAGCGCCGCCACCTGGGCTTGAAGATCTTCCACTGTCATTGCCAGCACTCCTTTACCCGCAGCCGTATGGAACCGGCTGAGCAAGCCTTTTACAGATACAAGTGATAGCGGGCTTTTCGGGCGCGGTAGTTTCAGACACCGAACAAAAGAGGGGCGCATACTCATAGTAGGCCATGCAGTCTTTGCCGTAGCACTCGCAGAAATCTCCGTTTTTGTCCGTCCTGAACGGACACCTCATAGTATTTAATACATTGTCAACCATTTTCCATACCTCCTCACACGATAATCCGCCGTCCCAGGCGGTCCAGGACCATGCGGTTGTGCTTATCTACCAGCTGACCGGCGGGGACTTTTTTCGGCTTTCGATAGTACAGCAAAATAATTCCTCTGCTTCCGTCGCCGCCTTCGCCACCATAACCGGGGCGACCACTTCTTGTAGACACTGAACTGCTCGGATTTATTATCTGCGCAAATCCACTGCCTCCCCCTCCTCCGCCTCCGTGTCCACCGTTTCCACCAAAACCGCCTTGAAGTTGAGGTTCAGCTTTAACCGGGTCAGCCCCATTGCCACCTTTTCCTCCAATAGCTGTTGCATTAGTAAGCGAGGTCCCTGATACAGCCCCCATTCCGCCATTTCCCCCATTCGCTCCGACTGCGGGGCCTCCACCACACCCTCTTCCTGCTATTGCATAATAGTGAGTACCATAGTCGATAAGTTTTGCATCCTCAGCTGGGCTTGTAATATTTCCTGGATGCCACACTTTTCCACTTCTGTCGGTTACTGTCGTTCCGTAAACATAACTTCGCCCAATGTAATCATCGTTAGGGTCCTTTCCGGAGCCTTTTCCCCCAGGTATCCCTAACACCCCAGGAACTGCATATATTTTCCCAGTAATCAAATCTGTATAGCCATTCGGATTTTGTGCTCCATCGTCTGACGATAAGGTTCCAAAAGTAGTGGCACTACCTTCAGAACCCATATTTGTACCAACTGAAGAGCGAATACCGCCTTTCCCTCCAGCGCCAATCTTTGCCGATATTTTTTGATGTGGTACAACATTTAGATTACTCATAAAAATACGCCCCCCTGCCCCTGGGTTTCCTCCGTGACCGCCCTCCGCTCCATATGCCGCTTGAATGTTCATACCGTTTGTTATTGGGGGAACTTCTATAGCTTCACCTGGGAATCCGCTGTTTCCTCCATTACCTCCACCAATACAAACCACAGTAATAGATGTAACTCCATCCGGGACCGTCCATACTCCATCCTCCGTAATTTCTTCCGCAAAATCGAAGTATTCTACTTCCTCCAACTGCGGCGGCACATAGCCCACCAGCAGCTTCTCCTGGGCTTTCAGGGTGTTGGAGAGGGTGATGTCGGCGCTCTCCAGGCAGGCGGCCACGCCAGTTTTGTCAAAGGGGTGATAGACAGCCAGCCGGTCTCCGGGGGACTCCCCCTGATAGACCACGCCGGAATCCACAGTCTCCCGGCATTTGTAATACTCAGCCAATCTCTGCACAATGGCGGAGGAATTGACCAGCGACACCAGCGTGGCGTCCTCCACCGTCTTGACGTTGGGGGTGTTGGCCTCCTGCACCGCCTTGCTCACCTGGCGGGTGTTGTGGATGTATGTCTTGCCGGTGAGGGTCCCGGACCCGGCGGACACCCTGGCCCAGTTGGCCCCGCTGGCCTGGATGGTGAAGCCCTGGGCCGTCAGGCTGTGCATGGGCTCATCAAAGGTAATCACGTCCCCCGCCTGGGCCGTGCCCTCAAAGAGCTGCTTCTCCTCCGTCCAGGGCACGTACTGGTGCTCGGTGACGATGACCTGTGTAATCCGGGCGGAGTAGTCCACACTGGCATCGGCGTACATGTTGTCCTGGGAAACCTGGCCGGAGATGCCGTCCCACAGGCCCTCGATGCGCAGGACGCCGTCCAGGTCGGTTTTCAGGGCCGCCCCGATGGCAAAGAGCACCTGGGCCAGGTTGTCTCGGGGGGCGGCGATGGGCAGCCAGCCATAGAGCTTGATTTTCTTCAGGGCGTGCTTGATCTCAAAGGCCACCGTCCCGCAGATATCCGCTATAACCTCTTCTGCGGTCTGGCCGGTGTAGATGCCGCCCATGTGCTGGCCCTCGCTGAGCAGGCCCAGGGTGCTGGTGGCGGATATCTCGTAGAGCTCAGGGCCCACGCGCTTGATATTCTGCACCCGGAAGACCATGGGCCGGTCCGGCTCCGCGTAATACAGCAGCTGGGCATTGCGCTCAAAGTCCAGGATAGCGGGGTCGGCGCACTCCACCACAACCAAAAAGCTGTTTACCTCCAGCGAGGAAGCCAGCAGCGACATGGCTAAATAGAGGTTTCCCTCTCTGATTTCATCCGGAGTAAATGTCCATCCCTGGTATACAACGCTGTGCCTCATACCGTTCCCTCCCCCGGCCGGCGGGCGGGCCTGATCCCCTGGAAGGAGACCTCCAGCCCCCGCCACCGGCGCACGCCGGCTAAAACTCCGTTGGCCACATGCCGGGCGGAGGACACCATTGCGTCGTAGGTCACAGCGCCCTGCCCGTGGGGCATGGTGATGGTGTGGGAGGGCACAGGGGCGGTGATGGCGTCAAAGAACTGGTCGTAGTCCTGTGGGTAACGGGGGTCGGGCTCTACTGACAGGGTGTGATTGTAGTAGGTGCCCACCAGGTCCCGCTCCCGCCGGCCCGAAAGCATTTCTCCGGCGTTCTGGCCCTCCACCAGGTCGGCGGACTCCTCCACAGAGGGGAAGATGATCCGCACCCGGTAGAGCTTGCCGTCCATTGTAATTCCCGCCAAGCTGCCTCACTCCTTCAGGTGACAAATTGCGGCCCAAGCCGGTTTGTTTCTGCGACGATTTGCGGCTGGAGCATACGCACCAGCTGAGCGGCGGAGCCGGTGAAGTTTACCGTTACCCGCACATTGCCGGCTTGGCTGCCTCCATTGCCTATAACATTTCGGACCGCCTGTTCGATGGTGGACAGGGGTGAAATGATCTCCGGCTCGTTGGGATTGTCGCCCACCACCGCCATAAACGGGCTGTTGGGGCGGGTTACCGCGCCTTGGGCCAGGTAGGGAAGATTCCCGGCGATATCGGCACTGAGGGAATAGGGCTCAGCTATCACGCTCCTGGCCTTAGCCCCGCTGTCAGAGACGGAAATGTTGGATGCTTGATTGCTTGCACCAAACAAATCCTGGAAAAAGCCAATTACATCTTTAATCTTCTGCCCCAGCCAGTCCAGGGCCTGCCCGATTTTATCAATGACCCAAGCCACTCCCTCAAGCGCAGCCGCGGCCAGCTTCATCCCTTCGATAAGTGCCGGCCCAAACAGATCAAAGAATTTATTTTTCAGATTTGCTACAGACTCGCCCAGAGCCGCCTGCGTTTCATCAAGCTGCATCTGGACCTCTCTGCTTTCAATCAAAACCTGATTGTTTTCATAAAAGGAATCTGCGGCGTCGCGATAAGCGGAGGACAATCCCCCCATGATAAACCGCGCCCGTTCGCCCTCTGTGCTCATGGTAGCTAAGCGCTCGTTAAATTCGTCCTCGCTCATCCCTACCCAGTTCAGTGCGTCAGCCAGAACGCCTGTAACCTTTCCGGTCTTGGCTGTCTCATTGGCCGCTTCAATCAGTCCCTCGATTGGAAGGGCGTCGCCGAAGGTTCCGTATACCCCAGCAGCAATCTCGGTCCATTTGGACAGGTCTTCCTCGCTGTCGGCCAGCTGGGCCAGGAGCTGGGCGGCCTCGGCAGCGGTGTCGGTATCGCCTAGGATTCTATAAAATCCCTCATAGGCTTCTTTCGCCGCCTCTGGGCCGTATCCCGCCGTCTCAAAGGCGGTGTTCAGCTTGCCCATGGCCTCCCGATACTCCTCGGTGGCTTCGTCCAGGCTCCACAGCCACTCAACCGCCGCCATAGCGGCCTCCACCAGCTTTTGACCAATCGCGATAGCAACGCCACCCGCAATGCCGCCCAGACCGCTCAGACCGCCGGACAGGCCGCCAGAGGAACCGCTTAGATCGTTTAAGCTGCTGCCTGCATCATCTGCCGCACTGCCAAGATCGTTAAGCCGGTTTTCTGCTTCCCGGACAGCTGTGTCGATATCAAAATCATTCGCTTCCCCTGTGAGCTTTTCCAGGTTTATCTGGGTCTCTACGATTTCCCGGTTCAATGCGTCAAACTGCCCCTGGGATATTTCTCCGCTGGCCAGAGCCTTGCCGGCCTGCTGGGCGGCGTCTTCCAGGGTGTGCAGTCTGGCTGCCGTCCCTTCCACAGCGTCTGTTAACAGCCGCTGTTTTTGGACCAGCAATTCCACATTGCCTGGGTCCAGCTTCAGCAGCCGCTCAATGTCCTTTAGACTGGTCGTGGTCTGCTTCAGCTGCTTGTCCGTTCCGGACAGTGCCTTATCCAGCTTAGTGGTATCGCCGCCGATCTCGATGGTAATACCCTTGATTCGCTTGCTTGCCATAGTTCACCTCACAGCATCCGGTCCATGTCGTCCTGGGTTGCCAGGGTGGGCCAGTCCAGAGTATCGTTGACCGCTTCAGCGTACATGTCGTTTAGCATCCCCATCGTCAGGAGCTCTAAATCCTGGAGAGGGATTCCGAGCCGGACGGCGCGGAGGAGAAGGAGAGCTGTTGTAAACTCTCGATCAACTGCTCCGCTTTTTTTTTACTTTCCTCCAGCCCCTGCATGTTTCCGGACCACAAATCCAAGATCACAGGAAAAATTGCATAGACCGGCATGATAGAAAACCCTTCCAGCCATTCATCCGGGCTGTCAGGCACGGTGTCGGGCTCCGCGTGCTTAGCCATGACATAGGCCATCTGCTCAAAGGTGGTCAGGGCCTGTATGGAAAGATTTTCCCCCGTTGCCCCCTTCCCTTCCATGGCCGCCGCCACCTCCCGCAGGTCCCGGAGCAGGTCCCGATTGAACTTCCGGCGGTACAGCAGGGGAACCGCCGCCGTGGCCTTAAAGCGCACGTCCTTGCCGTCGATCTTAATGGTTGCCTCCATGGTTACACCTCCTGCGTCTCAGTGCTCCCCGAGTTTTCCGGCGGCTCCCACACCTTCTTAAACCAGTTGTTAAACACCTCATCTCTGGTGTTGTCCAGCGTCCGGGCCCTGGTGCGGCCATCCGCCAGAGGGGCGGCGGTAATGCTCATCGCCTCAGTCTGGGGCGTACGGGGGGCCTGGCCGTCCGCATTCTCACCGGGCCGGCTGACGGTGCAGTAGTACAGCACCCGCCGGGTAGCTTTCTGGTCTCCGTCAATCTCATACAGCAGAGCAAAGGGTTTTGTCACCGCAGTGGCATACTCCATCAGCACATGATCAGTTTGGTCCTCCACATCGCCCAAAATATCTTTTCGGAACTCCTCTGTGATCAGCGCCATAGTCAGCGTGCCGGAGTATCCCTCGTTGGTATAAGAAGTGAAATAGAGGACGCCGTCCGCGATGAACTTTTCCTCGCTGCCCTGGGCGTCCATGGTGAAGGAACAGGCACCGGGCATATGCTTAGGGGTCGCAAAGGTAAGCGTCCCATCATCGGAAGTGGTGATAGGCGCGTAATGCACGTTTTTCAGGTTAAATTTCACCTTGTTTTTAGCCATGTTTACACCTCAATTTCATAGGCAATTTGATAAAACCGCTCCGAGTCTATGTAGGCCGCATCCTTGTCCCAGTACAGCTCCGCCGCGGTAAGGATGTCCTCCAGGCGGCCCTCCAGGTCCGGGTCCCGCTGGCGGACATAAAGCTCAATGTTAAAGTTTCGGATCACCAAGTAGACAATTCCGTCTGCGGAAAAGTTGTTGGTGTGGTCGTCAAAATACACCCCATAGGGCATGGAGGGTGGTTTCTCCCAGTGGTGGAAGGTGAAGGGAATGCCCAGCGGGGCCAGCAGCTGCTCCAATTCCTGATAGGTCACCGCTCTCCCGCCTCCTCTATGGCTCGGGCGGTCAGCTCCGGGAGCAGACGCTCCGCCTCCTCATAGGCGGGCCGGACATGGGGAATTCCCTCCACCCGGCCGCCATTGACCTTCTGGTGTCCGTTCTCCAGCAGATGGACAAGGGGGCCGTCTGTTTTATTGTAAACAGTCACCTGTGCCTGAGTACCAAACACCCCGCCGCGCTCTTTTTTTGCCCGCCAGCCCTTTTTATAGCGGCCGCCGCCCTTGCCTCTGCGGACCGGAGACCTGGCCTTGACCGTCTTCAAAGCTTTCTTTCCGGTCTCTTCAACCGCCTGAGCCACCGCCTCTTGGACCTCTTCCGCGTAATCGTCCAGAATGCCGGACACCGCCGCGGTAAAGTCATTCGGTCTAATCGCCATACTGTCCCTCCCAGGCGCTGCCGTCGGTCTCCTCCAGGGTCAGGCGGGTGACCAGCAGGCCGTCATTGTCGGCGGTGGGGACCACCTGCTGGATAAGGTAGAAGCGCTCCCCAATCCGGCACAGGTCCCTGGTGTCAATGCAGTCGTCCCTCCACAGCTCGATCAAGCGGCTGACCGTCTTTCCTGCCGCCGCCGCGGAGTAAAACCGGGTCACACCCACGGTCATTTCCCCGAAGGCCTGGCGGTTCTTCTCCTTCAGGCGGGGAGAGGCGGGGGGCGGCCCCGCACCCTCCTCTACCTGGTAGATTACAGCGATTCCCGCGTCATGAAGCACTGTTATCCCCCCTCGCCTGCTGGCTGACAATCAGGTCCAGCCGCATCCTCCGCAGATATTTCGGCTCCGCCTCGCCGGTGATCCGCTTGCGATACATCCAGGCGGCGGTGGCGATGACGGCCTGATACCAGTCCTCGCCATCCTCCTGGCGGGCTCCCTGCCGCTCCAGGCTGGCCTGGGCCGCCTGGAGCAGATGGAGCAAGTAAGTGTCTTCTCCGGGAAGTGGACATGTGCCGGCCCGCTGTAAATCCTGCCGGAGCAGCATCAACATAGATTTTTCATCCACGGGCTATACCTCCCCGGGGCCCACCGCCTTCCGGCGGCTTCGCTTGCTGGTGGTTGTCCGCGTCCCTGTCTCCAGCGCGTCCAGGGACGCCGTTAAGGGGTCTCCGCGTTGGCCTTGTCGGGCGGGAAGGTCACAGAGGTGGTGGGGGCCTCGCCGTTAATGTTCATGATCCCGAAGGCCTCGCCGAACACAGGCATACCGTCATACCGGGCAGTGCCCTTAAAAACGGTCTGGTCCTCGATAAAACGGACATGCTCGCTCTGGGCCAGCTGGGCTCCGGCCCGCTCCGCCAACAGATACAGGTCCAGGTAGCCAAAGGCAATGTCGCCGTCGGCCATAAAGTCCAGAGTAACAATGTTGCCGCCCACCACCGGCATGGTGTTATTCATCCCGGAGACAATCGCGCCGGCCGCGTTAATGACAAGGGCCTCAGCGGTAAGCGTGGCCTTGGTTGCCTCGTTCATAATCCAGACCTTAGTGCCCCGGGCATAGGTGCTCTTGGCCTTGCCGGACTGGAGAATCATTTCTCTGTAGAGCTCAGCGCCGCTTTTTCCGGTAATGATAATGACGTTGCTGGCGCTCAGGTCTTTCCAGGCGGGGGCGTTGCTTCCCCAGCTAGAGGGCTTAGCGGTCTGGACCAGCCGGGTCACAAAGCCCAAGGGCATTTTTGTGCCGGTGCCGTAGACAATGGCCTTGTCCACCGCGTAACCGATAGCCTGGCCCAAGGCGTCCATGATCTCACTGCCCAGGTTCAGGTCGCTGTCTTCCAGGGTGGCATTACAGATGGCGATAAAACCGCCGACCTTATAGCCGTCCACCTCCACCTGGTTGAAAACAAGGTCCAGCTCATTCAGGGTGGCGCACATCTCAGTCCAGATGGCCTCTGGGATAGCGCCCATAATGGTCTGCCTGGCCTTCCCGGGGACAGAGCGCAGCCGGACATAGGAAATCAGCTTGCTGTACCTGGAGATGTTCTCCCGAATCAGGTCCAGGACCACGGTGGGAATGGTCAGCTCCGCGCCGGTAACGGCCCGTTTCTCCTTACCCAGGGTACGCACCCGCTGGAGGAATTCCTTCACATCCTCCCGGGCCAGAAAGGCGTCCCGCTGCTGGCAGTCCAGCCCGGCAAACCCTCTGCGTTTCATGCTCATAATACTGTCATCCTTTCTCTCCCCGCCGGGGGCGGGGGTGTTGTCAGGCGCGGAGACGGGGGCCGCAGGCGGGGCCTGCTTGGCCTCTTCGGCGGCCAGGTCCTGCTCCAGCTGCTCCACCTCGCCGGCCAGCTTGGTTTTGCTTTCCTCGTGGGCCTGCTCGTCCTGCTCGAACTCGTTGACCAGGCCCTCCACGGCCGCCTTGTCCTCCTCGGTCTCGGCCTCGCCTATGGCGGTCTCCAGCTCAGCCTCCCGGGCCTGGAACTCGGCGTCCTTGGCCCGCAGGTCTTCCAGGGCCTTTTTCTTGTCGTCCAGCTGCTTTCTCAGCAGCAGCGCTTTCAGTGCCATTACGTCGCACTTCCTTTCAGTCGATTTTTCATAGTCTCCCTCCAGGCCTGACCGGCCCGTCGCTTAATCTCCTCCGCCTGGGCGCTGCGGGCGGCCACGGCGGTCTGCTCATAGGCCGGGAAGGTGGCCACCGTCACCTCATACAGGACGCTGATCTCCTTAATGGTCCAGTGGGCAGAGCCGTCGGCATTGACGCTTGTCTCCTCTTTCCCAATGTCGAATCCAAAGGAGCACTGATCCACGTCCCCCCTCTGTACCCGGTGGTACAGGTTCATGGCGTCGCTGTCCTCCCGGTTGATCCGCACCCGGCCCCAAAGGCCGTGTCCGTCCTCCCGAAGCTCCAGCGTTCCGGCTTTTGTGCGGCCTAAAACAAGGGTGGTATCGTGGTTAGTCAGCGCCCTGATATCACCGCCCATTGCGCCGGCAAAGGCCCCTGGCGCAATGCTTTCTGTAGCGCCGGGCCAAAGCTCGTAGATGCTGTTAAATACCGCGAAATAGCCCTCTATGTACAGCTCACCGTTTTCCTCCGCCGCCCGATACTGGGTGGGACGGCTGGCCATCGTCCTCCTATCCATCATTTTCACCTCCCAACCCGTTCAATTTCTCCTGGTTTTTCTTCTGCTGGTTCAGCTTCAGCTGGTCGCCGATCATTCTGGCCGGGATGAAGTTCTCCAGGATAACCAGCTCATCCAGGCCAGTCTTGGGCCCTTGCCCAATCCAGTCCCGGACCTCGTTGCCGGTCATAATCCCCCGGACATACAGCTCGCTGCCGATGGACGCCAGGTTCTGCACGTCGTAGGCATACAGCGCCCAGGGATTCATCCGGATAAAGAGATCCTCGCTAATAAGCAGCTTCCGGGTCAGCTCCTGCTCCAGCCCCTTTACCAAGGGCAAAACCGTGGTGTTAATGAAGGAGTTCCACTCCTCCCGGTTGAAAGCCCCCACCCCCACCACATAGGGGGGCACGCCCAGGATGGCCGCTACCGTCCGCTTGTCCAGGGAGACAGAATCGTTGATTGCCAGGTCATTGAGGGTAAGCGGCTTAACCTGGATGACCTCCATCCCATCGGTGGGAATAATCATGGGCTTTCCCGGCTCATCCGTCCCAAAGCCCCGCAGATAGTTCTCCCGGCCCTCAGGGGTGCGCAGCTCCTCCGCCCAGGAGTCCACCTTGACAATCACGCTGGGCTTCCACTTGTCCTCCAGAAATCCCCTCTTGGTGGTAGCCGCCTGCTTCAGGTTGGCCGCCACATCCTTCAGCGCCACCCGCAGCCCCATGCCCCTCCAGGGCTGGTCCGGGTCCGGGTTAAGGATGAAATGGAGCAGCTGGCCGGGGTCGTGGTCCTGACCGTCAATCCGGATGCGGTAGCCATAGCCGCCATCTGAGGCGAAGGACACCCGGCTGGGCGGGACGGGCACCAGGTCCTCCAGATACCCCCCGCTGGTCTTGGGGATCACCACTGCGTTTCCGTCTCCGTACAGAAGCAGCGTCCGCACAATCCAGCTCATCAGGGACATGCGGGTCATGTACTTGTTGGGCTCAATGTCCAGCTTGCGGGACAGGGCGTTTTTAATCCGTATGTCGCCGCCGTCGGAGTTTGCCATTAGATGGATGGTCATGGAGCCGATCAGCCCAGCCAGCTTGTTTACGGCCATCAGTACCTCGGGATTCTCACTCAGCCGGGTGTAGCCGGAAATACACAGGGTATCATAGGCCGCGTCGGTCAGCAGCCAGGCGGCAGACCGACGGTCAGCGTCCCTGATCTGGTTGCCGCGATTTTTTCTTTTCTTGCTCATTACCGTTTCCATCCCTTCGACTTCTCTTCCCGCTCCAGGTCCTCCAGCATACGCACCGCCGCGAAGACGGCGGCGTCAAAGATGTCAATGCGGGTATTATCCTCAATCTTTTCGTATTGCATCATGTCGTCGGTCTTCTCAATAGCGTGGACGTTCTGGACGCAATATTCAAAGGCGTCTGAGTGGAGATAATACAGGCATCCGGCTTTTGCCTTCTGCTCAATCCGGCGGAAGCCCTGAGATTTCTTCCAGAAATACTGAGGCTGATCCACCACCTTGAACTGAGCTTTTTTCATCCCCACCACATACTCTGCGCAGAATTTCCGGTCGTGGCCAATTTCCTTAATCTTAAATCCGCTGTGGCGCTTCTCCTTGAACCAGTTGACCACATCCATGTGGTTAACCACCGGAGAGTTGCACATATCCAGCCAGCCGTCCTCTTTCCAGCCGAACAGGGGGATGTTGTCCTCATCCGCTTTGATGTGGGCGGCCACCACGGGGAACCAGGCGTGGGGAATGATGATATCCACATCTACGATTTCGCCGTCCTCCCGCTTGTACCCTTCCAGGGTGCCGTACAGGGCCGCCGCCGTCAGGTCGTGGAGCTTGGACAGGTCGGCGCCGCCGTACCAGCGGATAGGCAGTTTTTTCAAATCTTCCAGCGTCCAGTGATACCGCCGGTCGCTGGCCCGGAACTCCTCAATCTTAAAGTAGGCCTTCATGGCCGCTACATAGACATTTAGCGACTTTGCAAAAAACTCCTTGCGCATCTGAGGATCGTTTTGGGCCTGAATCGCCTCCGCAAGGATGTCCTCAGGTCGGATGGTCACCCCATAGCTGGGATTGGCCATCTCCAGTATCTCGGGGTTGGTAAAATCCACATCCCCGGTATCCGGGTCCTGAGGAGCGCAGGCCATAAAAATAAACAGCTGCTCATCTGTGTTAGTCCCGTCCAGCACCGCCCGGCAGTATTTCAGCCGCCTGTAAAAGTAGCTGTTCATCCGGTCGCCGGCGGTGGAGATGGCGATCATCAGCCGGTTGGAGTAGGCCTTCATAGCGTCCAGAATAATCTTGTACTGTTTGGGGGATTTGTAGGCGTGGACCTCATCGGCAATCCCGATATTGCAGTTGAGGGAATCCTGTGCGTCCGGATTGGCCGCCAGGGCCTGGATAAAAATACTGCCGTCCCCGATAGTGCCGGAAATGCTGTGCTCCTGGTTGTTGTCAATCACCCGGAAGTTTTGCTTTTCGCCCATCTCCTCCAGGTTGAAGTTAATAAAATTGAAGCTCTCCAGGGCCTGCTTCAGGGCCGCGCCCACGATGTAACACTTGCTGCCGCTGCGCCGGTTGAGCAGGGACAGGGACCAGGCCAGAGCCGCAGTAAAGGTGGTCTTCACGTTCTTCCGGGGGATGTAGATCACGGCCTCATGGAAACGCCTGATTTTGGTGCCAGCATTACGGAACCCAACCAGGTTGTAAATAATGAACTTGTGGAAGGGCTGGAGGAAAAAGGGCTTTCCCCGCATAGGCGTCCCGTCCAGAGCCTCCCCCTGGGCATGTACGAAGGTTTTCTCGATGATCCGGATGCAAAACTCCGCATCAGTGGGGTCGAAGTCCCAGCGAGGATCATCCAGGTCCCGGAGGAACCGCTCACAGGCCTGTTTGGTCTCCTTGCAGGCCAGTTTGCGCCCCTCCACGATGGAATTTACATACTCCATCACCTCCGCCTGGTTCTGGAACTTGGGCGGTGCGGTCTTCTTACGGGCCACCGCGCAGCGCCTCCTCCAGTTTGGACTTCTTGCCCGGCGGCGGGAGCTTGCTGTCCCGCTCCGCCTTGGGGTTGAGGCACAGCCGGTCAGAATAGGCCAGGATGTCCCGGCGGACGGCCTCAATGGTGTTGACCAGGGGGGATTTCTTTTCCCCTCCGTCGCTGGTAGGCACAGCGTACTCGTAGCCGCTGCCGGTGTCGTAGGCCTTCATGAGCCGGTGATACTGCTCCCACAGTCCGGCGTAAATGTCGATGAGCCGGTCATATTCCGGGCGGTAAACCCCCAGTTTTTTCATGTCGTTTACGGTCTGACTTTTAATCGTCGCCTTAGTAGTAGCCGGAGCCGCCATTTCGCTCCTCACCTCCCCGCCAAAAAAGTTCCCAGCCCTCGCTCTATTGGAAAGAGTTGCCCTCGCCGGTCCCCAGGGGGTACTAAAGTACCCCCTGGAGGGTGGGGGGGGTAGTCCTGCGGCGCCACGACTCCCCCAACTCAGTCAGCTGATTTGTTTCCCGGTCGTGCATGGCGTTGTGCGCCGACGCGCTCAGCGCAATCAGGTTCCACTCACACCAGGCATACTCAGGATACAATTCAGCCGGCCAAATGTGATGCACTACAGTTGCTTCCACTCTGCGGCCATACCGGGCATTCTCTCGGCACAAATATCCGTCTCGGCGGAGTATACGATCCCGCAGCCGCCACCATCTTGCTGACTTATAATCCATGTTAGTCCTCCATCCTACACAAGCGCTTTGATCCGTCTGGGCTATCACCTCCAGGCAAAACAAAAACGCCAGAGCCACGATCCAACCGTTTGGTTGGTCATGGGCTCTGGCGCTCTACGCTCTGGCCTCTGTCGATATTCAAAATCATTTCGCTCCGGCATGTCCGGCAGTATACTAGCAAGTTCCGCGCTATGGTCTTAGGCAAAACTCGGATTAGATGGTGGTTCCGTTTGCAGACCGGGCAGGTAACCCATCCGTCCTTTACGATTAGTTTACCACACTGTGGCACAGTTTGCAACCTTTCCATGGAAGTTCTCCTTAATAATTACAGATAATATACTTACCCCCAAGACCGAAAAGAATAGAAAAGCTATTTTGTTTTTCGTCTTCTCCGCCTCGATTTGGGCCGGCGGCGGCCGGCGTCATAGGGCAGCAGGTATTTGATCCAGCACCACTCCCCGTATCCGTTGGTAATGGGACCCTCTTTCGAGACCGTCAGCGCCTCCGGCGGCGCGGTGAGAGTGAGCAGGTCAGGCCCCTCCGCCGTCTCCGGCTCTGAGCGCACCAGCCCCAGGGACGGCGTCCAGGTCCGCTCCCCCACGTGTGGGTGGCCCCATTCCCTGGGCTCCTTGGTCAGGTAGCTGGCCAGGTCCTCATAGGTGTGCTCCCGGTCGAATGTCAGCCGCCGCAGCTCAATATCCCCCCAACCCCACAGCCGGCGCAGCTCCTCCAGATCGTCCCCGGTGGAGTTAAGGACCAGATGGTGGTGGATGCGCCCGCCGGGACAGCAGCCCTCCGTTACATAGATGTAGTGGAGGGGCTGGCCCCTGGCCTTCCGGGCTTTTCGCAGTTTGGAGAGAAACGCCCGCAGACGGCGCACCGCTTTGGCCCGGTCCTCCGGGAGATGCTTGTCCCGGTATGTAAGGGTTAGAAAAAGGTCACCATTGTCGAAGTTGTCCGCCAGAGCCCGCTCCAGCTTCTGGAAGGACGTCCGGGCGTTCA
>CATJRT010000286.1 GCA_949742895.1 uncultured Eubacteriales bacterium
CGTGATCGGGCCGAACGTACCGGAAAAAGTGAAGCTCCGCGTGGCCGCCTACGCCCGGGTCAGCAGCGACTCCGCCGACCAGCGCAGCTCCTACCTCGCGCAGGTGGAGCACTACAGCCGGGCCATCGCGGAAAATCCGGACTGGGAGCTGGCCGACGTCTACGCCGACGAGGGGATCAGCGGCCTGTCCACCAAAAACCGGGAGGAATTCAAGCGGATGCTGGCGGACTGCCGGGCCGGGAAGATCGACCGCATCCTGGTCAAATCCGTGTCCAGATTCGCCCGAAACACCCAGGATACCCTGCGTTATATCCGGGAATTGCTGCGCCTCGGCGTCACCGTCCGCTTCGAAAAGGAGAACATCGACACGGGCAAGCTCAGCACCGAGCAGGTGGCGGCGATCTACGCGGCCTTCGCGCAGATGGAGTCCACCGGGCACTCCGGGAACATGAGGATCAGCGTCGAAATGCGGATGAAAAACGGCGTTTTCACCCCGTCCTCCATGCCATACGGGTACCGACTGAAGGGTTTGGAGCCGGAACTCGTCCCCGAGGAGGCCGCGGTGGTGCGGCGCATTTTCGACGCGGCGCTCAGCGGCCAGGGCTGCGCGGACATCACCAGATGGCTGGACGAGTCTGGGATCAAACGAGGCCATGGCCGAGAGCGCTGGCACCGCTCCATGGTCGGCTACATCCTCTCCAACCGCTTCTACACCGGCGACTCCGTCTGGCAAAAGACCTTCGCCACGGACACGCTGCCCATCCGGCAGGTGAAAAATCGCGGGCAGAAGCCGCAGTATCACGCGGAAAACGACCATCCCGGCATCGTCAGCCGGGAGGAATTCGACCGCGTGCAGGCGCTCATCGCGGCGCGGAAGGAACGCTTCTATCGCGGGTCCGCACCCTCCGGGTCAGCCTACGGCGGTCACATTTTCTGCGGGAACTGCGGCTGTATCTGCCGGAAAAAGGTCACGAACGGCACGATCTACTGGGTCTGCAACCGCCGCGACGACGGCAAAGACCTCTGCCCCATCCCGCAGATCCCGGAGTGCGCCCTCACCGCCGCCGCGCTGCGCCTGCACAACAAGCTGGCCCTCCACGGCGCGCAGCTCCTTCAGCCCCTGCTGGAGCAGCTCCGCACGCTGCTGGAATGGGAACTGCGCAAAAATCCCGCGCTTTCCGACATCGACAGGGAGATCGCGAACATTTCAGGGCAGGATCTGGCGCTCGCCCGGCTGCAGAGCAAGGGCTGCATCGATCCTGCCCTTGCCATGTCCCGCAAGGACGCGCTGGGCCGCCGTCTGCGGGAGCTGCGCCGCGCGCCGGGAGCTGCTGGACTGCGCCGGTGGCGACGCGCAGCTCGCGGCCACCGAGGCCCAGCTGGAGCGGCTGGAGGGCGCGGCGTGGGCGGACGAGCTCCCGCCCGACTTCTTCGAGGCGCTGGCGGAGCGAGTCGAGCTCGCTTCGGCGGACGAGGTGCGGTTCCGCCTCCCGAACGGACTGGAGCTGACAGAAAGGCTGGTGTGACGCATGGCATGGCAGAGAAAAACGCCCTTTGGCTACGAAATAATTGGCGGCATTATTCGCCCACATCCCGCCGGATCGGAAGCGGTACGGTATATTTTCAGTCAATATCTGGCCGGGGCCTCCCTCCAGACCGTCGCGGAGCGCATGACCGCCCGCGGCCCCCGCTACCATGAGCACAGCGCCGCGTGGAACAAAAACATGGTCAAGCGCATCCTGGAGAACCCGAAATACACCGGCGCGGACGGCTGTCCCGCCCTCGTCTCCGCCGGGGACTTCGCCGAGGCCCAGCGCCTGCGGGCGGAGCGGAACACCTACGCTCCGCTGCCCGCCGAGATCCGTCCCATCCAGGCCAAGGCCGTGTGCGGCCTGTGCGGCGGCAGGATGTCCCGCGGCAGCCGCTCCCACGGGCGCGTCCACTGGAAATGCCAAAACGAGAGCTGCGGCCAGACGGTCTCCCTCAGCGACGAGGCCCTGGCGGAGCGGACGGAGCGCTGCCTGCGGGAGCTGGCCCGGTCGCCGGAGCTGCTTGCCGCGCCCGAAGCGGAGCGCCCCGCGCCCGATCTGGAGGCCGTCCGCCTGCAAAACGAGCTGACCCTGGCCCTGAACCGGGGCGAAAATCCCGAAACCATCCAAAAACTGAGCTTCTCCCTGGCCGCGCGGCGCTACGCGCAGCTCCCGGACCCCACCCCCGCCCACAGGCTGGAGCAGCTCCGGGCGCGGCTGGAGCGCGGGCGGACGGACGGCGATACGCTGGCGGAGCTTTTTGATCTCGCGGTGAAAAGCGTCCGATCCACGCCGGAAAGCGTTGATTTGGAGCTCAAGAACAGAATTATCATTTCAGAAATGGAGGCGCAGAGCGCATGAACGTCCTGCAGAAGGCCCCGCGCAGGGTCACCGTCACCCCGCCGGACCCAAAATTCTCCGAAAAGGACATCTGCAAGCAGCACCTGCGGGTCGCGCCCTACTGCCGCGTCTCCACCGGCAGCGAGGAGCAGCTCACCAGCTTCACTGCGCAGCAGGAGTACTACACGCAGCGCATCGCGGACACCGAGGGCTGGACCATGGTCAAAATGTACGCGGACGAGGGCATAAGCGGCACTTCCGCCCGAAAACGCCCGCAATTCCTTCAGATGATTCGGGACGCGGAGAAGGGGAAGATCGACCTGGTCATCACCAAATCCGTGTCCCGCTTCTGCCGCAACACCCTGGACGGGCTGGAGTACGTGCGGCGGCTGAAACGCTGCGGAACGGGCGTGTTTTTTGAAAAAGAGAACGTGAACACCCTGTTTATGGACAACGAAATGATCCTCACCTTCCTCATGAGCCAGGCCCAGTCCGAGAGCGAGTCCATGTCGTCCAGCATCAAGTGGGGCTTCCGCAAGCGCTTCGCAGACGGCGTGGTCTACTACCACTACGACACCCTGCTGGGCTACCGCCGGGGCCCGGACGGCGGGCCGGAGATCGACCCGGCAGAGGCGCCTGTGGTGCGGCGCATCTTCGACCGCTACCTCATGGGCCAGAGCTTCCAGCAGATCTGCCGGGGCCTGATGGCGGACGGCATTCGGACCGCCCAGGGCGGCGAGGTCTGGCACAGCACCACGGTGAAAAGCATCCTGCAAAACGAGAAATACATCGGCGACGCGGTGCTGCAAAAGACCTTCAAGGAGGACCTTTTCGACCGAAAACAAGTGAAAAACCAGGGCCAATTGCCCAAATACTACGTCTACGACACCCATCCGGCCATCATCGACCGGGCCAGCTTCCAGCGGGCGCAGGAGGAGCTCGCCCGCCGCTCCAGCCTGCGGCGCACCTCCAGCCGCGCCAAGACGGAGCTGGGGAAATACTGCGGGAAGTACGCGCTGAGCGAGCTGCTGGTCTGCTCGGAGTGCGGCAGCCCGTACCGCCGGGTGACGTGGATGCCGAACGGCGAAAAGCGCTTCGTCTGGCGCTGCATCAACCGGCTGGAGCACGGAAAACGCGTCTGCAAATGCTCGGCGACCCTGGAGGAGCCGGACATCCACGCCGCCGTCACCGCCGCGCTGAACGAGCGCATCCGGCAACGCGCGGCGCGGGAGGCGCTGGCGGACTGCGTGGCCGCCGCCCTCGCCGGGACAGAGGGCGGGGACAGCCTGCCGGCGGTGGAGGCGAAGCTGCGGGCACTCCAGGCACGGCAGATGGAACTGTTGGAAATGGCGCTGAACGACGCGAAAAACACGGGTTTTGACGACGAATTGGTCCGGATCAACGAGGCCATGTCCGGCCTTCTGACCCGGAAAAATGGACTGCTCCAGGCGGGCTGCACCGACCCCGAGCACGACAGCCGGGTGCGGAGCATCGCGGCCAGGCTGGAGAAAACGGACAGCGCGCTCGAGGGCTTCGACCAGACCGTGGTGCGGCAGCTCGTGGGCAGTATCCGGGTGCTGGACCGGGACCGGCTGCTCATCCGCTTCAAGGACGGAGCGGAGGCGGAGCAGGCCGTGGAGCACGCCTCAAAGCGGGCCAGCGCGTAAAAATACGGGCCGGAGCGTCGCCGCTCCGGCCCAAAATGGAGGAGAATGAAAAAGAAAAAGCTGTTGTCCCTTGCGACTTTCATCATAGCCGCTTTTCGTTACGAAAGTTCGCGTAAAGATGTTACAAATGCATGAAATCTCAGCCCGGCTTTTGCGCCGCCAGCTCGTCCATCGCCAGCTGCTCGGCGCATTTTTTCGCGCTGGCGAAGCCGAAATACCGCACCGCCACGCCGTTTTCCCGCGCCGTGTTGATGATGCGGTAATAAAATTTGTGGGACAGGGCGTTGGTTTGGAGCCACACCGCGTCCGCGCCCCGGATGGCGTTCAGGTCGGGCAGCGCGCCCCGGGCGTAGAACCGCGCCCCGGGCAGCAGGGGCCGGACGGCCTTCGCCCAGGAGTCGTGCCCGCCGAACACCACCACCCGCCGCTCCACCTGAAACGGCAGCTCCACCAGCGGCCCGTCGTCCCCGGCCTCCTCGTCCTCGCCGGCGCGCAGTCGGTACAGCGTCTCCCGGAGCTGAGCCAGCTCCGCCCGGTCCAGCTCGGACTGACGTTCAGATCTCCGTAGCTGCTCCCGCAGCCGGTCCGCCGTGCGCTCCGACTCGTGGAGCACGCCGCGCAGCTCCTTCGCCTGCCGGGTCAGCGCCTCCAGCCGCGCGGCGCAGGCGCTCTCGTCAGGCGGCGGAGCGGGGGCCTCCTCCGGGGGCGGCGTTTCCTCGTCAAGCGGGTCCGTATCCGGCCATTCGCCTCCGTTTTCGTCGATATGATAGGCCATAAAGGCCGCCCAGGCCAGCTCGCCGGCGCACCGTTCGTCCACGCCCTGCTCCGCGAACCAGCGGGCCAGCGCCTCGGACGGCCTGCGGTCCCGGGGCAGCGCCACCCCCGTGGCCAGGAAAAAGAGCTGCGCCTCGGACAGCCGCCGGCCCGTCTCCAGAAAGACCTCCTCGTCTTCCTCCGACGGTCCACGGTACGCGTAGCGCAGGCGGAAGTCCGGCGCGCCCGCCTCGAACAGAGGCGCTCTGAGGCTGAGGTCGTCCTGATACCAGGGCAGATGCCGCACGGCGCAGCGGGCCACCGCTGCGGTGAGGGCGTTGAGGCTGGCCAGCGCGTCGCCCTCCCGCTCCAGCAGCAGGTACGCGGCGCACAGCGCGCAGGGGTCGTCCGTGCCGTAGTCCGCCAGCAGCTCCGCCGCTCTGCGGGAGCCGACCGCCTCCCGGATCTCCTCCGCCGGGCGGCAGATCAGGTCCGGGGCCATGATCAGCGCGAAGACCTCCGGGTTTTCCGCGCCGGGGTCGATCTCCCACGGGCGCGCGAAGGGCTGGGACAGCTCCTCCGGCAGCTCCCGCGCCACGGGCCTGAGACGTTCGTAGATCTCCAGGACCCGGTCCATATAGTCCAGAAAAGCGGCCCGAAATGTGCTGCGCAGCTCCGCCGCCGTCTCCGGGCCCAGCAGCTCCAGCAGCGCGGGGAACTGCCTGCGGTGCGCCGTTCCCCGGCCCTCCAGCACCATGACCGTGCGCACGACGAGGTCCCACGGATGCGTCAGGTCCAGGGCGCAGGGCAGGCGCAGGTCCAGCGCCTCGTTCGCCTCCCCGGGCAGCAGGGCCAGATAGTCGTCCGGGTCCTCGCAGGCCTCCTCCAGGCGGTCCAGCAGCCACAGCGCCGCGCCCAGCAGAAAGTCCGGGTCGCGTACGCTCCGCGCCGCCAGGTCCGCCGGGATCGCCGCCGTGACGGCCACCGCCTTGACCACCGTCTCCCGGGGATAGCGCGGCGCGTAGTGGCGGCAGAGGTACGCCGCAACAGCCTGGGCCGCGCTCTCGTGGACCCGCGCCTCGGCGGGGGTGACGCACTGGATGCCCCGGTCATTGCCGCCCCGGAAAGGCCGGTAGACGCGGAAATCCCCGGTGACGCTCTCCTGTTCCGCCGCGGTCAGCGCGGCGCGGACCGCCTCCCCCGCCAGCTTCCACACCTTGCGCTGAGCCGTCTTTTTCTTTGCGCACATGGCTGTCACCGCCTCGTCTCTGTCTGAGGGCAGCATACCACAGACGGCGAAAAAGGACAAATCAAATTCAAAAGGAGTTGTTTTCGATGAAAAACGATCATCCAAATTTGTACACGAACTCCCGCGCGGAGGCCCGCCGTCTCAGGGAGACGCAGATGCATGAGGAGAGCTTTCGGCTGAACGTCCAGTGCGCCCGGGCCATCAAGCAGGCCATCCGGGACTGCTCCGGCGAGGCGGACGAGGCCCTGGCGGAGGGCTGCGCCCGGTCCGTTCTGGAGCAGTACGGCTTCATGAGGGTGAACTTCATCCTCGCCAATTCGCTCAGGCAGATGGGCTGTCCCGACCTCGTCAGCGAGGAGGTCCGACAGTGGGGGCGGCGGATCTTCGTCCCCTCCGACGGGAAGTATAACGGCTATTTTGCGGTGGACACCGCCGCCGCGCTGCTGGAGGCGTTCATCGGGCAGGCCCGGGAGGCGTATCAGGCGCTGGAGCTGTTCGGACCCGAGCACTGCGCCGGCGACCGGCACGAGCTGGACTACAAGGGGAAGGTGCTGGTCCTCAGCCCCAAGGCCCTGCGGGAGAGCTGCTGGAATGCCCGAAATCAGCTCTGGGTAGCTGAGGGAGGCTTTGGCTGCTCTCCCACTTCCAGCGGACGGGCGGTGTTCGCCGCCTGCCTCGGCGACGGGGAACAAGCGCGCTGGAACCGCGCTGATTTCATCGGGGCGCTGGATGAGCGGTATCTGCCGGATTGGGCGCAGGAGAAGCTGGCGGAGCTGCGCGGTCCCCGACTGGAGCGGGACGACGGCCCCGATATGGGCGATATGACGCTGGGATAGGCTAAAAATGCTCAGATGCAGCGCCTCGCTCAGCCGCTCCAGCAGCCTGATCCCGGCCACGCTGTTTCCCTTGCGGTCCAGCGCGGGGCCGAAAATGCCGATCCCCATGCGGGTCGGGACCACCGCCATGATGCCGCCGCCCACACCGCTCTTGGCCGGGACGCCCACCCGCAGCGCGAATTCCCCGGAACCGTCGTACATCCCGCAGGTCATCAGGCTCACGTTGACATACCGGGACAGGGCCGCGGGAAAGAACCGCTCGTTGGAGACTACCGCTCAGTTTGGCAGACGCTGAAAGCGCTTCGGCCAGACCGCGGCGCGGCAGCTCAATATTACAGGTTCAAAAATACAATTCAAATATCTCGATATTCACAAAAAGTTTACAGGCTTCCATAGGGAAAACGGTTATCTTTTCTGGTATTATGTCGAAATAAACAGTAGAAAGTGTAACCGTATTTGTGAACTCTCATCATTTCAGCTCGCAGACGGCCCACATTTGCTCACTGTGCCCGTTTGCGCTCAACAGCGGAAAGGGGGACAACCTGTAATGGAAACTTTTTGTGTTGCGTTAGTAGTCAGCGGTTTTTCACTTGTTATCGGCATAATCTTTATCGCGTTGAGCCGCCGCCATGGTTCAGGGAATGAGGATGTTTATATCTCGTCTGTTCTGAGAGAGAAAAATGAAACGAAAAAAAAGCGCAACACAGAGCGGATACAGCTGAGAGTTGGGGTCATATCCTGTGTATTTTCCGGGTTGTCCTTTTTGCTGGCCCTTTTTCAACTGCTCATTGCTGTGACTGGCAATATCCCTGCTCCGCTGATCATGATCGGTTCCGCTCAGGAAGCCGGTATGTTTGAGATAACGATAGAACGCAAAAATTACCCGTTCGGAGAAATTTATTACTGCGTAAACCAGGGAGCGCCTGTAGAGTATGAAGGAGCTTTTCTGGTATTTCCACAGGACAAAGTGACCGCTTACATCACATTTTTTAACTGGTGCAGCGACTGCGAGGAGAAAACCCCGCAGTCGACAGCGATTACGGTCCGCACGATCGCGACCTTGGACAGCGACGGCAATATCGTTTTGCAGTGTGAAACACCTGCGGGAGATACGGACGTAAAAAACATCCCGCTTTATCGCTCAGACTCTGACGATGACATCAGGATCATTGATGTGAAGGGTGTGGCACGTCTCACTGTTTCCGCAGAAGAGCTGTACAGACTGCTCAGCTCTGGGAAAGAACTGGCTGCCACCGTCGTGGTGCGGGATCCAGACGACCTGCGGAGTATCGTAGAGGTGAAGCTCACGGAAAACGAGCCGAATGTTGATGTCGTAATGCAGGATATGGTTTTGTATCTGCCTCATCGGGAAGCGGATCCCAACAAAACTGTGGCGCAGCGTGTCTGGGATACCGAAGCCTTTGAATCAGATAGGGTCAAACTGATCCCCTGTTCGGTGGCCGGCGACCAGACCATTGCGATCCCGTTGACGTCTTCCGCCAAGATCCAAATCGTAAGCCGGGATCCAGGTTTTACAGACGGACCCTTTGATGC